>DASPSM010000059.1:2500-37038 GCA_035623955.1 Planctomycetaceae bacterium | reverse complement strand
TTGGGGCGGACGCGGCTGGGGCTGGGGTGGACGCGGTTGGGGTTGGGGTCGTGGCTACTGGGGTTGGGGTGGCTATGGCTGGGGCGGCTGGGGTTGGCCGTGGTGGGGCGCTTACGCCTGGGGATACCCGTATTACTGGGGCTATCCGTACTCCGGTTATGGCTACGGTTACCCGTATTACGGCTACTACGGCTATGACGACTCGGACTCGGGTCCCTACGTCGACTCGGGCTATCCGTATTACGGCGGCGCCGCGTACAGCTACCCCGGCTACTACGCCGGCAATTCGAGCGGTTACACGTATGGGGCGCCTAGCACGTATTTATCGCCGCCTGCGACGAACTACTCGACGGGTTACGGGTACCCGACGGGCTATTGACGTCGGCTGACGCTTTGAGACCTGTCAGCGAGTTGGAATCGAAACTGGCCCGCGCGATCGCAGGGAGCTTCAACTCCTTGGATTGTGGCGGGCCGCAGGTCTTTTTGGACGTTGCTTCGTACCGTCACACGGGCAGCACGCCTCACCTCGGGGCGATCAGCTCGGGTTGATCAGTACCAGGCCGACAATCAGGTCATACGCGGCGTGCGTGCCTACGGTGATTCCGAAGCCCCGAAGCATGAACAACATCGCGAAGAAGAGGGCCGCGAAAGTCCGAAACGCAAAAGTGAAAACTCGAAACTGCTCGCCCGCCGGTCCGACGTAATGGGCCAACGAGAAGGCGAGACTTGTGGCCAGCGCAGCCAGGAACGCGGCAAGTGCTGGATGTATGCCGCTGGAGCGAAAGAGTCCGTGGCACAGGGGCAAAAGGCACAAGCGAAACACGACCTCCTCGTAGATGCCCGCGCCCAGGAAGACGACGGCCAGGGCCGCGGCGCGTTCGGCCGGAATCGCCGCTGAAGGAGCGCCGCCCGATTGCCAGCTTTTTATTCCGTAGCTGTGGAGTTGAGCCAGGGCCACCAGCACGAACGCAAACAGCACGCTTTCGCAAAGCATGCCGGAGAGCATTCCGAGCGAGATTCGCCACGGATCCTGTTGGGCAACGTGCCAGATCAAGAGGCCGACTACAACCATCGTCGGCACGAGCCACGGGCGATTGAGGCCGAAGTAATCCAGCCCGCCCCGAAGCCACGCGTCGGCTCCGCCGCGAAAAGCGTCCGAGTCCTTTCCACCCAGATAGAGGACACCAGCCTCATACGCAGCCAACAGCGGGATCACGAAAATCAGACAAGTGAGCGGCCGGCGAGTTGCGCTCCAGTAGGCGCTGCCCCCCGATTGCTTGGGCCTATCTTGCGGGGACGCCGGCATGATATTGCGTATTGTGCGTGTTGTGCGGCGCGCAGTCTGAGCCATCCGTTCCTGTCGGGCTTATCGGCGGCTCGCGCGCCGGAATTTAAGGCGACTGGGTGCTTCGACCGCCTGAGCGGGAGCTGGCGGCCGATTGGGGAACCTCGCCGGAATCCGCGGGATCGGGGGGCCGTACCAGGCGCAGGCGGTCGGCTAACGGCAGTTCATCCAGGCTTCCCAGCCCGAAGACTTCCAAGAATTGCCGCGTCGTCTCGTAGAGATAGGGACGCCCCAACGAATTGTCCTCGCCAGCGATCCGGATCAAGCCTCGTTCCAACAGCTGTTTGAGGATCTCGGCACACTGAACACCGCGCACGGCTTCGATCTCTGCCCGCGTGATCGGCTGACGGTAAGCGACCACCGTCAAGGTCTCGAGGGCTGACGACGAAAGCTTCGCGTCGCTTTGTCGCTGGTGCACGCGTCCCAGCCAGTGCGCGAAAACCGGTCGAGTCAGAAGGAGGTAGCCGTTGGCGGCTCGCTCGATGAGATAGGCCGAGCGATCCCGATCGTAGGCGGCGTTCAGCTGCTCGACAATTCGCACGGCTTGGGCCGAATCCGCGAGCATTGCCAACTGCGCCAGGCGCCGTGCCGAGAGTGCCGAGTCGCTGACGAAGAGCAGGGCCTCCACGCGGGCCGCCTTTCGTCCGCGAACTCCGTTCTCGTCAAGCTCGTCGGAACGATTGCGAAGCTGGGCGTTTTGTTGGCCCCGGGCGAGAAAAAACTGCTGCGCCCGCGCCTCGGAAAAATGTGGCGGCGCGAGCGAGCGTGCTGCGTGAAGAATCGTGACGCCGTACGGATCGCGAATCGCTCGGCCCCTTTCTGATGCGACGGCGAGCGGCTCAGAATGCCCGATTCGTCATCTCGACCTCGGAGGATTCGGCGACGCGCGAAGTCGAGTTTCCCTCCGTTACGGAATCTCGGGCCGCTTGATTGCGGGCGGCGTGGCGGATTCTCCAGTCGTCGAGCTGCCGCAGCACCTCGTTGACAGCCTCCAGGGGATCGGCAGCCTCGGCCTCAAAGCGATGAATCACGCGCGGATTGTTGCGCGCCGCAAAGCGACAGCTGAAGTTGAACTCTCCCTCGCGCTCGCCCGGCTGCAACTGATAATCGCGAATGCCCAGAGCGTTGAGACGGCCGACAGCCTGTTTCCAGGCCAGCGCCTGGCGGCTGGCCGGAGACGCGTCGGAGACAGCCCTTCGGGTCTCTGGGGCCGAATCCCTCGGTGGCGCTGCAGCCGATTCGGAAGGCAGCGTGACGACGGCCTCGGCCTCGGGAAGCGCGCGCCGCGCGACGGGCGTCTTGGACGAGGCGTCATTTGCCGATTGGTCAGGAGAGTTTTGCAACGATCCGCGGTCCGCAGGCTGAGCCTGCGGACTGTTCGTGGCGCGTTCCTCGCTCAGGCGCTCGCTGGAAAAGAGCGCTTTCTGAGGAATACCGTTTCCTTCGTTGGTCCACCGCTGCGGCCGCCTGGCCGACGCACTCGGACCGACCGAAGTCGAGTGTCGTCGGGCGCCGTCGTCATCGCGCGTAAATTCGGCGAAAGGATCCCGAGCGGTGCTTGACTCATCGCGATTCGCACCGGCATCGGTCCTACCGCCGGAGACTTGCACGGGAGCGCCCAGATCATCGTCTGGCGACGTCTGGACCCGCTCGTTTTCAGCGAGCTTGAAGTCGTCGCCGGCAACCGTCGCTGCGCTTGTGGAAAGTTGAGGCATCCCGAGGACGGCCAGTGCGGGGACAGCGACCAGCGGGACGAAGATCAGACACGTGGCAATCGAACCGCTCAAGGGCGAGCGCATGCGCGGGGTACCTCCATGCACAACCGCGGCAGAACGTCGGTTCCGAGCGCTAAGGTGGTCGTTAGGCGACCAACTCATGCTACGTCGGAACGGATCCGCTTCCCCGATGGGTCTTCGGGCGAAGGATGCTAACCCACGTTCACTCTTCTCACAACGGCAGTTCTCTGCTATGAAACCAGGGGTCAAACTGCCGCACGTCCGAGCAGCGGTCGCAAAATTCGGACCGTTCGCAAGGCTGCGTCACGCTTTGAGTTTTTCCTGTGACGGCGCTCGAATTGCGCGTCGCGTCGGGGGGTTCTCCACGAATTTGCGCCCGGTCATGTGGCCGGCAACACCCCGCGGGTTGTAAGAAATTCAGCGACGTTTGACAAAAGGCCAATTTTCATTTCAACGCTTTGCCTAGGCGGACCGTCGGCATAACGTCGAGAGCCCGCCTCCTGTGAGGAGCGCATGCGAGACTTGAATCGATCGCCGCGTCGGTTTGTTCTGGGAGCGTTCGGACTCGTCGCCTGCGGGCTGGTGGGTCTCACAGTCAACGCCCGCATTGCCCGCGCCCAAGAACATCCGCTGACCCCGTTCTTGAGGCTTGCCAAAGAAAGCCGCAACGCCATCGCCGCCATGCGTGACTACGAGGCCCTCTTCACGAAGCGGGAGCTTGTTGGTCGCACCCTGTATACGGGGCAGATGGCCATGAAGCTGCGGCAGCAGCCATTCTCCGTCTACTTGCGGTTCGTCGACGCGAACACCGGCCGCGAGGTGATCTATGCCGGGCCGCGCTATCAAAACCACCTGATGGCCCACGAGCCCCCGGGCTCCTTCCGCAACCTCGTCGGAACAGTCTCGCTCGACCCCAACAGCTCAACTGCCATGGCCGAAGGGCGGCACCCGATTACGCAAATCGGCATGCAGAAGATGGTCGACGCGCTGATCGATCTGTGGCAGGGAGAAATGAAGTACGGCGAATGCGAATGCCAGTTTTATCCCAACGCCAAGCTGCAGGGGACCGAGTGTCAGGTCTGCGAGTGCACGCATCCGGTCCCGCGGAGGCAGTTCTTGTTCCACCGCACGCGACTGTTCATCGATAAGAAGACGAATTTCCCGGTGCGTGTGGAGCAGTGGGGATTTCCCGTCGGGAGCGGCGAACCGCCCCTGATCGAAGAATACACGTACACGGATATCAAGACGAACGTCGGCTTGACCGACGGCGATTTCGACGTCCGCAATCGCAGATATCACTTCTAGGACGCGAGGCGCGGTCCGGCGAGCGCCCGCGGGCCGGAGTTTCACAACGCGGCCGATCGCCCGCGGCAGATGAGTTGCCCGACCGCGGACGCAACATGATCATTGCCGAGCAGGTGGCGGACGTTCGTCGCGCCGTGCGCGATGCCCGCCGCCGCGACACCACGATCGGCTGCGTTCCCACAATGGGTGCGCTGCACGCCGGCCACGAAAGCCTGATCGAAGCGTGCCGCGCAGAGTGCAATTTCACGGCGGTGACGATCTTCGTCAATCCGACGCAATTCGGCCCGGGAGAGGACTTCGACCGCTACCCGCGACCCCTCGAGGAAGATTTGGCGCGCTGCCGCCGCGCGGGCGTCGACCTGGTGTTCGTCCCGGCAGTCGAGCTCTTGTACCCCGCGGCGTTTTCCACGTACGTAGACGTCGAACCACTGTCACGAGTGTTGGAAGGGGCCTCGCGCCCGGGGCATTTCCGCGGTGTCGCGACGGTCGTCTTGAAATTGCTCAACATCGTCGAGCCCGATCGCGCGTATTTCGGGCGCAAGGACTTTCAGCAGCAACTCCTCGTGCGTAAAATGTGTCGAGAGCTCGACCTTGCTGTCGAAATCCGGACTTGCCCCACGGTCCGCGAGCCGGACGGCCTGGCACTCAGCAGCCGAAACCGGTATCTCAACCCGGGCGAACGCCAGACGGCCCTCGCTCTTTATCGATCCCTGCAGCTTGCCCAAGGGCGACTGCAGGACGGAGAGCGGGACGCCCCGGCGATCGCCAGTGATATGCGGCAGTTCCTCGAAACGGCTGGAGCGCGTCCTGACTACGCGATCATCGCCGACCCGGAAAGTCTCGACGAGCTGACGGCTCCCAGACAAAACATGGTGGCGCTGGTCGCCGCCCGCGTCGGACGGACGCGGCTGATCGATAATCTGCCGATTACACTCGAGTCTCGCGCTTAACTCCTGATCCCGAGCCCGGCATGCGGCAAACACTGTTTCGAATTCCACTCGACGGCACGTGGACCATCGGTCCACTCGACGTGCCGGTGTTCGGGTTTGGAGCCGTCCTGGCCGTCTGGTGCTTGATCGGAATCGTCTGGCTATACCGCAATCCGACGCAGCGGGCCCATCTCAAGAATCTGACCGCTCCTGCGGGGATCTGGCTGGCGATCGCTATGGCGATTGTGCTCGTGCCGTGGTTCGTGCAGCGACAGTCTCGCGAAGAGATCGCTGAAGCCGACCGCATCCTCGAAGCCAGGCCGGGCACACTGGAGGCGCTGATCGAGCGCTCCCAGGCCCATTTCAACATGCGGCAATACGCGGACGCGGTCGGCGACCTCCAGATGGCCCTCCGCGATCATCCGCAAAGCCCCATCGCGCTCAATCGTCTGGGGTGGATTCAGGCCACGTGCCCACAGGCGTCGGTCCGCGATGCGGCTGCTGCTTTGCAAAACGCGAAGCAAGCCTGTGAGCTGACCGCGTCCAGCAATCCCGAGTATCTTGCGACCCTGTCGGCCGCCCAGGCCGAAGCAGGCGACTTCAAGCAGGCGATCGAAACCCAGCAGCAAGCGTTACGGCTGGCGACGTCGCCCTCGCGCTCGGATGAGCCCGCGACCCCCGCCGACATCCCCCGAATGCGTCGGCAGTTGCAGGCCGCCGACGAAAATCGCCCGTTTCGCGACGATTCGGCGGGCAAGAGCCTGCCGGTGTACGGCTTCGGAACCATGTTGTTCATTGGCTTCACGGCCGCGGCCTGGTCGGCCGCCAGGCGCGGAATGAGCATTGGCTATCCGCCGGAGCTCATGTGGGACGTCGCGATCTGGCTGTTCATTTCGGGGGTGATCGGCTGCCGCATCTTTTATTGCATCCAGTACGGCCAGCGCGTCTTTTTCGATTTTCACAACGGGCAATACGTGCTGAAGAGTTTGCCGGATCTGGTGCTGTCGGCGGTTAACCTGCCCGACGGCGGACTGGTTTGGTACGGCGGCCTCTTCGCTGGTGCCCTGGTCGCGGGCTGGATCTGTCGGCAGCGCAAGATCAGCTTCCTGGAGCTGGGGGACGTGCTTGCCCCCTCGCTCTTCGTCGGTCTGGCCTTCGGACGGATCGGCTGTTTTTTGAACGGCTGCTGCTACGGGGATCGCTGCACTCTCCCGTGGGGCGTTCGCTTCCCGATGGGGAGCGTTCCCGATATGGCGCTTGTGCTTCGGGGATATTTGGGGGCCGATCAGGATTTTTCGATGCGGCTGCATCCGACGCAGCTTTACAGTTCGATCAGCGCGGCCATCCTGTTTTTCCTGACGAACACTTACTTTTACTATCGCCCGCGCAATGGCTCCGTCATCGCGCTGAGCGCGCTGACGTATGCGATTGGCCGCTTTACGATCGAGTTCCTGCGCGACGACGAGCCGCACCAATTCGGCACGCCTTTCACGATTTCTCAGCTGATCAGCATCGTGATGTTTGTGTTCGCGGTGGGCTTCAGCATTTGGCTGTCGCGCCGGCCGCTCTCGCGAACCGCTTCTCCCGTCAAGAAGGCCCGGCGGCCCGTCACGGCTTGACAGGAGCGCCGGCACCCAGGACGATGACGGACGCCGCGCCGCCGCGGCCCGGATGCCGCTTGCCGAGCCGACGCTCGGCAGCGCCCGGTTCTCCGTTCGCCGCCACTCGGGCTCGTGCCAAAACGTGTCCAGCGACGACAAACAGCTCATTCGGCAATGTCTGGCAGGCCGGACGGAGGCATTCGGGGAACTGGTGATCCGCTATCAGGATCGCCTGTGCAACTCGCTGTTCCGGGTGTTGGGGTCGGCCGACGACGCCCGCGACGTCGCGCAAGACGCCTTTGTGCAGGCCTTCCAAAAGCTGAAGACGTTCCGGGGGAATTCGGCCTTTTACTCCTGGCTGTTTCGCATCGCCCTCAACGCGGCCGCCACCCAGCGACGCCGTACGCGCACCAAACCAGCATCAATCGATTCGATGCGCGAAACCAGCGGCCAGACCCCGGTCGATCCGCACCCGGAAGCGGCCCCGTCGCACTCGATGGAGCGGGCAGAGCGCCAAAAAGCCGTCCAAGCCGCCCTGTCGGCCCTGCCCTCCGAATTCCGGATTCCCCTGGTCCTCAAGGAAATTGACGGCTTGAAGTACCAGGAGATTGCGGAAATCGTCGGCTGCCCCATCGGCACAGTCCGCAGCCGCATCCACCGGGCGCGTGCCGAGCTGCGCCAACGCCTGGCGTCGCAGGTGCACGAGGAGTCTTCTGTGCCGCAAGAGTGACCCCCCCAACGAATCTGCGCGGTGGAGATCGCTCTCGCCGAGTTTTCCGGCCCAAAGTACGATTCGCGGCCAGGGTGCCCTCGCGCGGCGAAGGGCTCGCGGCCGCGGATTCGGGTGTCGGGATGGCTGTGTTTGGGCGCACTTTTTTATTTCACCGTCGCGACGCCGGCCTGGTTCTCGCGCTTGTCGGGCTGACTCTGGCCGTCTACGGGCAGGTGTTCCGCTTTGAGTTCGTCGACATCGACGACCCGGCTTACGTCATTTCCAATCCGCACGTGCTGCGCGGGTTGAACTTCGACGGCGTCCGATGGGCATTCGGTGCGGTTCACGACTCGAATTGGATTCCGCTCACCTGGCTGTCGCTGATGCTCGACGCAACATTCTTCGGAAGCTGGCCGGGAGGCTATCACCTCACGAACGCCTTTTTGCACTTGGTGAATGTGCTCTTGTTGTTCGCGATTTTCTCCCGAGCGACCGGAAGGCAATTGCAGAGTGCGCTGGTTGCCGCCCTCTTTGCCGTGCACCCCCTGCATGCCGAGTCCGTAGCCTGGATTGCCGAGCGGAAGGACGTCTTGAGTATGTTCTTCGGCTTGCTGTCGCTGTGGGCATATGTTTGCTACGCGCAGATGAATCGCGTAACGTGGCTCCGTGCGTTCGCGATTGCGCTGGCCGTGGTCTCTTTTGTCTGCAGCCTGATGGCCAAGCCGACATTCGTGACCCTGCCGTTTCTGTTGTTATTTTTGGACTACTGGCCCTTAGGCCGATTCTCCCTCGAGCCAGGCGGTATTGCGGGGAACGAAAGCCGAGCACACGCCTCGCGCACTTTGCTGGTTTTCGAGAAACTCCCGTTCTTCGCGATCAGCGCGGCGTTTTGCGCCATCGCTCTGTGGGCCCAAGCGAGCGGCGGCGCGATGCGCTCGCTGGTGCGCTTTCCCTTGCTAACGCGCTGCCAGAACGCGGCGGTCGCCTATGCACTTTACGCTTGGAGAGCCGCTTGCCCAGTCGGTCTGGCTCCGTTTTACCCGCATCCAGGGTCGCAGCTCGGCGTTTATCCGGTTGTGCTGGCCGGCGTGTTTCTCCTCGCGGTCACGCTTTGGGCCCTCGCGAGCGCGCGGCGGCGGCCGGCTCGTTTTGTGGGATGGTTTTGGTTCCTGGGAACGATGGTCCCGATGATCGGCCTGGTGCAGGTGGGCTACCAGCAAATGGCTGATCGCTATGCCTACCTGCCGTTGATTGGACTTTATGTCGCAGCGACCGAACTCGCTACGTCGCTTGCGCCTGCTGCGGTTTGGCCGAACCGTATGCGGGTGCTGACTGCTGTTGGCGCGATCGCTGCTTATACGGCACTCGGTTTCGCGCAAGTTTCTTATTGGCACGACGGCGACCGACTGTTTCGACACGCGCTGGCGGTCGCAGAGGATAACGCAGTCGCGCGGCAGGGGCTGGCGTCGGCGCTTTTTCGCAAGGGGGAAATCGCAGAAGCTCTCGCGCACTTGCAACGGGCCATCGAGATTGACCCTGGCGATCGACAACCTCACTACACGGCCGGGCGCATCTTGCACGCTGAAGGTCGATGGGACGAGGCAGCCAACCAGTTTCTCAAGGCGCTCGCGATCGACGAAAACTATGCGGAGGCGCACCACGATCTGGGCCTGGTGCTTTGCGCTCAGGGAAAATACTGGGAAGCGCTGGGACATTTCGAGCGCGCGATTGAAATCGACCCGCAACTGGTCCAAGGCTACATGAATTTGGGATATGTCTGTTACCGGCTCCAATATTATGCCGACAGCATCGCCTTCAACGAGCGCGCACTGGCGCTCGACCCCAGTTTGATCGGCTGCCATCGCAGCATCGCAGCGTCTCTGGCCGCCGAAGGACGCATCAGCGAGGCAATTGAGAAGTACCATTACGTCGCAAGCATTTCGCCGGAAGACAAAGAAGTGCGCGCAGAAATGACGCGACTACTGGAGCGCCAAGCCGCCCTTGCCGAGAAGCGGACGGAATGAAGCCGCCGAGACGCGGCCGGGCCGAGCCGGCTCAGCGAGGCCCGATCCCCGGGAGGGATGTGAAGAGGTAGTACGCTCGCGGCACAGTCGTTTCGAGAATGGCCTTCCAGCGCGCCTCCGGTCGGGCCGATTCGCTTGAGGAGATTAGCCGCTCGAGAAAGTTCGGCGGCATCTCGTACGACACGACGCGAACCTTGCTTAAGTTCAGCCGGTCCTTGAGCGATTTGACCGCGTCGTCGAGGAAGCCGATCTGGTCGACCAGTTTTCGCTCCTTGGCCTGCTTGGCCGTGAACACCTGACCGGTGGCCATCTCCCGGATTTTCTTGACGTCCAATCCTTTACGGCTGCCGGCAATCACTTCGAGAAAGCGGTCGAGGGTCTCGTCCAGGATCTCGGACCAGAGCTTCTTATCCGCCTCGGAGACCGGGCGAAACAGGCTCAAGGTGTCCTTGTAGGGCCCCGTCTTGAGTGAATCATCTTTGATCCCGACGATGTCGGACAATTTTGACATGTCGTAGTGGGGCAAAATTACCCCGATCGACCCAGTCCAACAGGTCGGCTCGGCAAAGATCACGCCGTCGGGGCCTGCGCCCATCGAGACGTAGTAACCGCCGGAGGCGGCTAAGCGCTTCATCGACACGTTGATGAGTTTGTGCTTATCAGTCTCCAGCTTCCGCAGCGCGTGATAAATCTCGTTGCTATCCGCGACAAGGCCGCCAGGCGAATCGACGACCAGCACAACGCCTTTGACGTTCTCATCCTTGCTGGCCTGCTCGATGCATTTGAGCACATGCCCGGTGAAGGGAGGCATGATGGTCCCCTCCACGGTGATCAGCGCAATCCTGTCGGTGACCAGTGGATCGCCCGAGTGGAATTTTTCGCTCACCTCGCCGAGGCTGAAATAGGAGTGATACGCCGAGTACAGCATGAAATTGAAAGCGACGGAGATCAGCAGCACCAGCATTAACAGCGCGGTGCTGAAACGCCGGCGGGGCGTTTGAACGACCACCAGCGGCCGCCCGTCTTGAGCAGGCACAACAACTCGATCCGATGGCGCACTCATTGCGGAGGCCCTGGTAAGAGGAGCAAGATGCAGCCGGTTTTCCGGTGATTCCCGTTCTGCCGGCGGGGGTCGCCCGAATCGTTGGCAAAACCCCCACGCGCGTCAAAACCGAACTGGCCGCGCGTCGATAAAAGCTCTGGCCAAAGCGATTACTCCAGCCGTGACGATTATCCCTCGTCGTCCGGCCGAGTGCAATCTTCGGGCTTTGCGCATTGCGCGGCCCTGCGCTCGCGGTTAGGCCTCTCCCCAAGGAGAATTTTGGAATGACCGTATTCCACTCGCGCCCCGCGGCAGCACTCCGCCTGCTGATGGGAACCGTCGTCTCGTTTGGCCTGGCGGGCGTCGCCTTGGCACAGGCGCCGGCCGAAAGCTGGCCGTTCGACGACCACGGCGAAGTGCCACCCGCGTTACCGGCCACGCAACCGCAACCGAAGTCGGCGGTTCAGCTGCGTTTGGAAGAGTTGTATCGCCACGACGGAAGGCCCTTGCCAGATTACATGCAGCAAGACAATTCAAGCAGCCAGGCGGCTCAGCCCGGACCGGCGGGAGCGGGCGCGCCATCACCAGCTGCGGCCAACGCGCCCCCGCAACGGAATCAGCGTAACGCGTCGACGTCTCCGGGCACCGTGCGCCAGCAGCTCTCTGATTATTACCAAAGCCAAGGCAAAGCGCTGCCGGCGCCGCGACAGAGCGCTGGCGGATCTTCATCCGCCTCGACTCAGAACGCGGCCAACGCAGCGCGCCCGGCAGAAGGACACTGGTACGACCGCATCAATCCGTTCCACAAATCGACTCCGGCTGCGCCGACGCAAGGTCAGGCCCAAAATTCCGCGCCTCAACGAACCTCGGCAAACGACGTTTACCATTCGGCGCCGGTCGTGCACGAGGCGGCCCCGATCGGCCCGCCCGCGGTCAGCGTCACTGCACAGGTCCCGGTGCCCGCAACGCCGGTGCCTGTCGCCCCACCGAGCAGCTTCTTTGGCGAGCGGTCGGTTCGCCGAGTTCCGCAGCAGCCGTCTGACGGGTTGCGTACGCCGATCAGGGTTGAGCTGGGTCCGGGCGGCAAGCTGGTGCGAAAAACTCAGACACCGTCAGCGCCTGTGCCGGTTGTCGCCCGACACGCGGAAACGACTCCGGCCGCTCCGCCGATCGCCGCTGTGGCCCCTGCCATCATCACGGTTCCTGCCGATGTGCAACCCGTCGTCCCGCCGGTTCGCAACGTTCCGGCTGCCAATGCCGTGGCCGACGAGCCGGCGATGCCGTTTCAGGAATCCTCCGAAGCGGATGCTGACCAGAAGGCGGACGGCCCTTACAGCGGTTTGACCCTCGAGGACGAGCAGACCCAACTGACGCCACCGAAACCGGACGCGCCGAAGGTCGCGACACCCGCGAAACCGTCGCCAAAACAGGCGACCGCTGCCGACGCGCGTCGCGCAGACCCGGCGCGGGTCGCCCCCGTGGCACCATCGCAGGTCGCTGCCCAAAAGCGACACCATGCGGATTCGGAAAGCGAGCCAGGCCATGTCTCGATCCCGCAAACCGATACCGGCGAACCGACTGTTTCCGTGCAGCAGGCGCCTCCGCTAGCGCTTTCGGCCCCGGAATTGAGCGAACCTCCGCAGGAAAGGGCGGGCCACGTGTCGATTCCGCAAATCGGCGGCACGGGCGAAGCGTCGGGCCCTGCTTTGCCTGAGCAGTCGGAGCCCCAGCATCAAGTGGCCGCTCAGCCCGCTCGCCAACGGCAGTCGGCAGAGGAGAAACTGCGGCTGATCGGCGAGCGCGTGGGTCAGCGCGGCCTCAAGGGGTTCTGTCCCGTGATGCTTCGCGATTACCGCGAGTTGATTGATGCCAACCTGTCCTACTGCTCGGTTTATCGGGGGCACAAGTACTACTTGTCGTCGCCCGAGGCCCAAGCTCGCTTTGACGCAGCTCCCCAAGAATACGTCCCTGTTGCCGGTGGCCTGGACGTCGTGGTCAAAGTCAACAGCGACCAGGCTGTCGAAGGCTCGCTCGACTTCGCCTTGTGGTACAGGGGTCGGCTGTACCTCTTCTGCAGTCCGGAAAGCGTCCAAGCCTTTTCTGTCAGCCCTGCGGCCTACGCCGCGGCAGTTCAGCGGACCGAATAGGAGCGATCGATTCGCAGATGGTACTTTCCGAGGGAATGGATCCCTCGAGACTTCCAGGGATCGGAAGATTGGCCCCGAGCGGACGACCCAGCCGCTCGGGGCCTTTTTTATCCCACGTTCTGCAAGGCAGTTGCGAATTGCTCGGGTCAACTTGTGCCCGATATTGTGCCCTTGTCTCCTGGGGAGTGCGAATTCAATTGGGAGTCGGCTCGGAAACTAACAGCGACATGATGCCGATGTCGGCTGCTCCCTTGCCTTGTCAAAGGAGCGGCCCGGTATAGTCGTCAACCGCGCGCTCGCCTCGCGCCGCTAAAATGACGACATGAGCCACGAACCAAATCCCTCGGCAGGGAAGGTGCTGCTACACACATTGGAAGTGGCGGGAATACTTGCCGTTGTCGGGTATCTCTGGGGGCTGGTTCAAGGTGCAGGAAACGAACACGTCCTGGCCCTCTGCTTTGGTGCGGTCGGTGGAGTGGCCATCCTGCTTGGTTATGGCCCCATTGCGCACATCATCCGTCCTTTCGGTGCTTTGGCCGGATATTTCCACAAAAGCCGCACTCGGAGCGACGATGCCGGCTCTCGCACAGAAGATCGTGCGGAGTGACACCCGCCTCTTGGACGCTCGGGAACGAGCGGGCACGTGTCGGAATGGGAAGCCGGACGGTGAGGGCCGGCTTATGATTAGATGGCGCAAGCCCTACGCATCGCCGTCTGAATCCGCCCCATCGGAACCAGGGTGACGTGCGGTTGATGGGCCCTGTCGCTCTTGCGATTCGTTCAATCGCGCTCCAAGCCGGAAGACATTTCTTGAAGAGTCATTTCAATGGCCCGCGGGATTTCGTGGAGCTTTACGATCCGATCTGCCTGGCCGCTGGTGATTACCACCTTCGGCATCCCGTAAACCGTGCATCCGTCAGCGTGTTGTGCGATCACGCGCCCGCCCCGGGAACGGACAAGCCGGCATCCCTCCAATCCGTCCCGGCCCATCCCCGTTAACACAACGGCGAGCACTCTCGCGCCCATTGCGTCGACTGCGGATCGCAGAGCGTAGTCGACAGATGGGCGGCAACTGTTCTCCGGTGGATCGTCCGTGAGACGGACCGTAAAACGATTTGGACCACGACGTTTCAATAGAAGATGCCGGCCGCCGCGGGCCAGGACGATTTGTCCGGGGCCCGCACGCAAGCCATCAGCGGCTTCGGCGACCTCCAGTTCACACGCTTCATTGAGACGCGTCGCCAGCGAAGCGGTGAAGCTCTCGGGCATGTGTTGGACAACAAAAACGGGGACTTCCAGGTCGGGTTTCAGTTGAGGGAGGATTTGCCCCAATGCGTCAGGTCCGCCTGTCGAGCATCCGATGACGATTGCCTCGCAGCCAGCGGGTGGCTCCGAACGACCAGTGGGCGCCTGAGGGGGCACGGCGGCGTCGACCGGGCTCACTCGCGTATCGCGCAGCGCGGCGATTTTCTCCGCAAGGGCCACACGCAGCTCGGATTTGTTTGCGGCGGCGTCCTTTCCTGATGGCTTGAGAATGAAATCGAACGCGCCTTGAAGCAGCGCATCAGTGGTGACCTGCGCCCCGGTAGCTGTGAATCGACTGACCATCACCACTCTGGACGTCGACCGTCGCCGCTGCAGCTCCTGCAGGACGGCGATCCCGTTCATTTCGGGCATTTCGACGTCGAGAGTGACAAGATCCGGTTTGAGTTCCTCGATTTTCCGGATGGCGGACTTTCCGTCCGCGACGCTCGCAACCACTTCACATCCGGGAAGCTCGGTGATCGCGTTTCGCAACAGCGTGCGAAATAGGGCCGAGTCGTCGACGACCACGATCCGAATTGCAGACATCCTTCAAGCACCCTGGCGGTACCGCACGAAAAACGCTTGAAGGTTGGCCGGGTCAAACGGCTTGACAACGAAATCGACGGCTCCGTTTTCGATGCATTCCTTGAGCTTTTGCTTCTGGTTGACGGCGCTCACCATGACCACGGTGGCATTCGGATCTTTGGCGCGAATCGCTTTGAGGGCCGCGAGGCCGTCCATGCCGGGCATAACCATGTCCAGGGTGACCAGATCAGGATGGTGCTGCTCAAAGAGCCGAACCGCATCTTCCCCGTTCTGCGCCTCGGCCACGACATCCCAACCCGCGTTCAGAGCGATTTCGCGGATTTTCAGCCGCATGATCAGAGCATCGTCGACGATCATCAATCGGTTCATTCTAGAGACCTATCGCACCCAGCCGATCAACCCGCTTCCTTGGCGACTTATAGAACGACAGATTCGCTCCCCAAGATGTCGATCGTGACCTCTCCCGTTTCGATGTAAAAGGCCATCCGGCGCCCCTGCGTGCCCCCGCAATGTCGGCCAACGATCGGAATTCTCCGCGACGCGAGCAGAGCTTCGACCGCTAGCAGATTTTGTTCCCCCACCAGTTTTCCCGCCTCGGAGGAAAACATATTGGCGGCTCCGGCGAGCTTGGCAATGAGCTTCTCCGTGCGGCCGCCGAGTTCGTTGATCAGTCGTAGCAGCTCGGGTAATGCCGTATCGGCGAACTTCCCGGGCGCAGTGAGATCTCCCCGAGAATCCGGCAGCACGATGTGCGCGAGGCCCCCCACGCCGGCTCGGCGGTCGTGCAGAGTCAAGCCGACGCACGATCCGAGCAGCGTTTTGAGCACGTGCCCGCGCTGGCCGACCTCGATTTGCCCCATACCGACCTTGCGATCGGCGGCAACGATCTCGGTTGGCCGCCGGCCGCTCGTCAAAGAGGCCGCTTGTAGACCTTTGCTCATTGGGGACGCCCCGACGAGCTGAGATCGCCCTGGAGAAGTTGCGACAAGCGAGCGATCGAAGGTGGATCCGGGATGAGCAGGAACGTCCATTTGATCGGGGCGCCCTGCATCTCGAAACGGGCCCGCGCGAAGATGACCGAACGCCCTTCAGTGGCCTGTTCCATGAACGCCATTTGGAGGAGACTCTCGGCAAAATCTCGTAAGAAAATGGGGGGTGCCGGGACGAGAGTCACGCTCTCGTCATCCTTCGAGAGACATCTTGCCATGCCGTTCAAATAAGCACAGCCGACGATATTCATTGACTCAAGCACCGCGGACTTCTCGAACTCGTCCCAACCGCTCGATGTGCCTTTCTGCCTGCCAAGAACGATGTCGGCAAGAACTAATCCGCTGACGTCGTCGAAGGCAAGGATCATCGGCCCGCTGAGATCTCCGCCCATCTGCATCAGGCACATGCAGACTTCGTCGCCGGTGTCACCGAGAATTGTGGGCGCCTGCTCCAGCGAGCACTGGTCCACGGAGTCGATCGTGATGACGGTGGGCCGCGACAGCCACTTCGTCATTGCCTCCGACGCGGACGCGGCCCCCGCGTGGAAAGCGAGGGTCAATTTTTCGACCTGAGCCGGCGTGAACAGCGGGACGATTGCGGCCAAGCCTCTCCTCCGAATTCCTTGTTGCCTTGCAGCTCTATTTGGCCGCCCGTGCCAAGCTCCGTTCGGCAGCCAGCTCGATCATTGCCGTCGAATCGAGCATCAGACAGACCGCGCCGTCGCCCATAATACTGGCGCCCGACAGCCCCCGAACCGGCAGGAAATTCTCGGCCAAGGGCTTGATCACCACGTCACCGCGCCCGACAAGCGCGTCGACGCACAAGCCGAGCGTCTTGCCGCGAGATTGCAGCACGACTACGTTGATCGTCGCACCCGCCGCGCCATTTTGCGAAGACGGGCTTTGATTCTCTCGGGCGGCCGGGGAACCGTTCCATTCAAAGATCCCATCCATCCGCACGAGGGGGATCAGTTCGCCGCGCACGTCGATGGTGGAATGTCGCTGGACCGCGTGGACCTGGTCGGGGGGAACCGAAACGATCATCCGCACGTCATCGATGGGAATCGAAAAGCAATCGTCGCGGAACCGGATCAGGAGGCTGTGAATGATGGCCAACGTCAACGGCATCCGGATCGTAAAGACTGTTCCCAATCCGCGCGCCGTGGCAACGTCGATCGTGCCGCTCAAGTCGGCAATCGAATTGCGGACGATGTCCATGCCGACGCCCCGTCCTGAGACCTCGGTAATCTGCCTGGCAGTGCTGAAGCCGGGTTGCCAGATGTGATCGATGATTTGCTGCTCGCTCATTTCGCGGAGTTGAGCTTCCGAGGCCAGCCCCTGCTCCAGAATTCGCGCCCGAACACGATCGACGTCGATTCCGGCTCCGTCGTCCCGCACAGTGATCAGCACGTTGTTTCCGCGATGAGCGGCCTCGAGCACGATCGTCCCCGCTTCGGGCTTATTGGCGGCGCGCCGCTCGTCGGGAGTTTCAATCCCGTGATCGATCGAATTGCGCACCAGGTGTAGCAGCGGATCGCCGAGCGCATCGATCATTCGCTTGTCGAGTTCGGTCTTCTCGCCGCTGATCGCCAATTGCACCTGCTTCCTGCGTTCGACCGAAAGGTCGCGGACGACGCGTTTGAAGCGATTGAACAACGGCCCGATCGGCACCATGCGGGTATTCAGGACGCCACGCTGCAGGTTCTTCGAGACTCGCGTCAGTTGATCGATGGCTTCGGAAATTTCCGAAAACCGCTGATGGCCCTCGCTCCAGAGCGACGATTGGCCATCGAGCCCTTCGAGCTCGTCGTCGAGCCCCTCGAAGATCTGGTTCCAGCCACCCATGCCGCGGACTTCCTCGCTGAGGTGCTCGCGGACCCAGTCGAACCGCCGTCGAATCCGCTGCGTCAAGTCCTTCGATTTTCCGAACACGGCAGGCTTGCGGAAAATCGGGCTCATCGCAGCGGTAATTTGGGCAAAGCGCGCGTTGGCAACCACCAACTCGCCGGTGAGATTCATCAAGTGATCAAGGCGGTCAATGCCGATCCGCAGCGTCTCGCTCACCTGGCTGCGCTCATCGGGCGCTTGATGCTCGGCCGCGATTTCCTTCGTGACAGAAGTCCGCTCGAGAGCGATTGAGAGATCCTGCCTCCGGACCACCTCGGCCTGGATCGATTCACGCGCCGCAGGGGCTGTCCGCACCTCTGATGCAGCCAAACCGCTGTCGCCTGCCCTTAGAGGACCGGCGGTCGCTCGCGGCGGCGCAGCCGACGGCTCGCCGACAATCTCGACGGCTTCGACGCCGTCAACGCTGGCAATGCGACGGACTTGTTCGATTTCGCGATCGGTGAGGATCGTCAGCGAAAAAAGCGGAAGATCCTCAAAGCTCTGGATATCGTCGACCGAGGGTTCGCAGGCAATCACTTCGCCGATCGCGGAGAGCCGCGTCACGATCAATCGCGCCTTGAGGTCCGCCAGCTGCAGCCCAGGGCGAAACCGGATCTTGACTCGGATGCCGCCGCCGATGCTTACCCCGAGTGCCACTGAAGGGGTGCCGCCGCCAATCGATCGCGGTTGAGAGACGGAGTTGCGGCGGGCATCGAGCTCGCGCAGCCGCTGCGACAAGGACGATGCGTCCCCCTCTGTCGCGTCTCCGCCGCGAAGGCGACCGATAAAGGTTTTGAAAAAATCGACGCATTGCAGCATCAGCGTTGTGGTCTCGCGATCCACAACGTCGGCCCCGGAGCGGTACCGCTCAAACCGATCCTCGAGTTCGTGGGCGAGGCTGCCGATGACCTCGAAACCCATCATCCCGGATGAGCCCTTGAGAGAATGCAGCATCCGGAAGGCTTTATTCAGCGCGTCGGCATTGCGCGGGTCGCCTTCGAGCTTCAAGATAGCGTCGACGAGCGCGTCAAGTTCCTCTTCACACTCATCGATGTAGACCTGTCGGTACTGCGACAGGTCATCCGACGAGGACGAGCCAGGATTCATCGAGTTGTTCGGATTGATCGGCATGCGGGCGGAGCCGTCGATCAGGCTTTCTGGTAAAGAAATGTCGAGCGCTTCTGCAGCATTCCGAGCATGTCGTAAATTCCCTCAGACGGTCCGACGACCAGAAACCCGCCGTCGGCCAGCGAGCGGACCAGGTGATCGATGACAACTTGCTTCGAGTCCCGACTGAAATAAATCAAGACGTTGCGCACGAACACGCAGTCAAAGGGAGGGTGACGCAGCGGGTCCATCAGGTTGTGTCGTAACAGAGTCACCATCTCTTTGATCGCGGGCCTCACCTCCCACGTCGGTGATCCGTCTTTGTGACTGAAATAGCGCGTGCGACGTTTTTGCGAAATCTTGTCCGCCTCGCTGAGTCCGTAGACCGCTGCGCGGGCCTTCTGCAGGGCTTGCTCGCTGATATCCGTGCCCAGGACGTCGATCTTCCACCCCGACGCGTACAGCTGGCTGTCCGCCAGGCACATCGCGATCGAATAGGGTTCCTGACCCGAGCTACAGGCCGCCGACCAGACGCGGATCCGCTTATCGTGCTTGCCGAAGAGCGCTTGCTTGCGCAAGTGATCGACGAAATCCGTCTGCAGCCACTCGAAGTGTTTTTCGGTACGGAAAAACGAAGTTTCGTTGGTCGTCACCGCGCTCAAAAAACCTTCGAGCTCAGTTTTTCCCTCCCGGGATCGCAGATGCTGCAGATACGCGTCAAAATCCGCAATCTTGGTGGCTCGCAATCGGCGACGGATCCGATTGCTCAGCAGCGCGACCTTGTTCTCCGGCACTCGAATGCCCGAGAGTTTGAAGATGAGCGTCTGAAACTGCTCAAACTCCTGCGGAGTCAGTTGAGACGCGTCCACCACTGCCATGTCCTGGGTACCCCGACACCACCGGCGCGATTAGACTTTGAACCGCGCGACCAGATCCTGCAGAGTCGACGCCTGCGCTCCTAGTTGCTCGGCGCTGGCGGCCATTTCCTCGGAGGCGGCGGCGTTCGACTCGGTGGTCTTGCCGACCGAACGGATGGCCGCCTGAACTTCCTTGGCGTTCTCTGCCTGGGCTTCCGCCGATTCGGCAATCCGCGCGATGCCAGTCGCCGACTGTTCGACGGCTTCGACGATCGAATTCAGCGATTTGCCGACTTTTTCCGACAGCTCAGCCCCTTCGGCCACACGGCGCGTCGATTCCTTGATGAGCTGAGTGATTTCCTTGGCTGCCACGCTCGACCGTTCGGCGAGCTTTCGAACCTCGTCGGCGACCACCGCGAATCCAAGTCCGTGCTCGCCCGCGCGAGCCGCTTCGATAGCAGCGTTGAGGGCCAAGAGGTTCGTCTGGCTGGCGATCTCGCTGATGACCTGAATGATGTCGTTGATCTGCTCGCTCGACTTCTGAATGAGATGCATCGACGCGACCGCGTCGCGGACCGAAGCTCCCCCGGATTTCGCCAGTTCGGACGTGGCGCCCGATTGTCGACGAGCCTCGATCGTGCTCTCGGAAATGACCTGGATTGATTTCACCAGTTCCTCGACCGACGCCGTCATTTGCTCGACCGAAGCCGCCTGCGACTGGGCGCCCTCGCTCAGGTTTTGTGCGCTTTCTGAGATTGCTCGAGCGCCCTCGTTTTGCTGGGCGGCTGACTCGACGAGTTGCTTGATCAGTTCCCGCAAATCGGCCGACATTTTGCGGACGCTCGACGCCAGGCGGCCCATGTCGTCCTGGCCGGTCAATTCGACCTCCTGCGTGAGGTCGCCCGCCGCGATCGCCCCGACCACCTTCATCAATTCGTTGACCTTCGCCCGCAGCGCTTCGGCCGAGGCTTGCTGCTCGGCCTGCAATTTGGCCTCTCGTTCGCGGGCGCAGACCTGCTCGGTGATCAACTCCCAGTTGACCATCGGGCCGATATACCGGCCGCCGGAGTCGCGGATTGCGACCACGTTCAGCAGCATGATCTCATCGCCCAGCTTGATCTCAGCCTGGTGCGGAAGATTCTCCGGATTGGAGAGAAACCGTCGCTGATATTCGGGGTTCTTGTGGAAGATGTCGATTGGCTTTCCGACAATCTCTTCGACCTTGCAAGGAAGCAGATGCTCGATCTGTTTGAGCGTCTTCTTCGACGCGGGATTCACGTACACGATTTTGAAATCCGCATCGGCAAGAATCAGCCGCACGGCGGCCTGCTCGACCATCTGCTGCAGCCGCTGCTGCTCCTTCTGGAAATGCACCTTTTCCGTGATGCGTTCCCAGTTGACCATCGGGCCCAGGTAGGTCCCGCGGTCGTCGTACAAGGCCTGCACATTGAGGTCGAGAATCTCGGGGCCGAGTCGAATCTGGGCACGATGAGGCAAGTTCTTGGGGTCGGCCAGCAGTTTCCGTTGCCGCTCGGGGTGTTCGTGGAAGATATCGATGGGTTGGCCCAGGATCTCGTCCACCTTGCAGGGCAGGAGCGACTCCAGTTCACGCAACGTCGCCACGGACGCCGGGTTCATGTAAGTGATTTTGAGATCGCGGTCGGCGACGATCACTCTCACCGTCGCGTTTTCAAGCATCTGCTCGAAAAATGCGGAATCCCGCGTGCGCTGCACCGCGCGTTTGCCGTTGCGCGCGGTTCGGCGCGTGGTCCGAAGTGGGCGGTCGACTGCCATGGGCATGCTCCAACGATGTGTCTCATTGATCCTCACGACAGCCGATCAAAGCGGGCGCTACATCGCGTGTCGTGGTTTCAATCGAAATGCGAATGGCGATTTGCTCAGTTCGCTTGCGTCACCGCCAGGCCCAGGCGGGCGACTTCCCGAACGTGCTCGAGTTTTTCCGGATCGAGCAGTTCGCCGATCTCCAGCAGAATGATCAAACGTGATTCCAGCTTGGCAAAGCCCGCGATATACGTCGAACCCGTCGACTTGACGATCTCCGGGGCCGGCTGAATGGCCTCTTGAGGAATGCGGATCACTTGCGTCACCGCGTCCACCGTGCAGCCGATGGTGCGGCCGCCGACGTTCGCGACAATCGTCCGCGTCTCCTCGTCTTTGGCTTTCGGCTCGAGGTCGAAGAGCCGGCGCAGGCTGATGATCGGGATGATCGTTCCGCGCAGGTTGCTGACGCCCTGGACGTAGTCCGGCACCTGCGGCATTTGGGTGACGCGGTCCGGAATGAGGATCTCCTGGATCTGCTCGATCCGAAATGCGTATTCCTGGTCGCCCAGCCGGAAACCGACAAATTGCAGGGAGGTCTTGGCCTGCGCCATCGATTCAGAGAGCGCAGATCCGGGAGGGCCGGGGCCGCTCATTGTTCGCTCACGAGGGGAGACGTCAGAAGAAAGCGCAAAGCCTATGCTGCCCAGCTCACAAGCCTGCCGTCAAGGGGCGAAGGCACGGTTGCACTGGAAATCGACCGCTCTATGGTCGACAGGCTTGGACGAGGCAGGTGAACTGCCGGCTGTCCAATCGTCGGTTGACGACCGAAACGACCCCCTGCCACCCTACGGCATGGAGGATCAGCCCGTCATGACGGTATTCCACAGTTGAAACAAGGACATTCCGGCCGATTTGCGCTCGTGAGGCAGTTTTGGCATAGGTTCCCGCTGCGTGCGATGAGTTCTGCGTCGTCTTAAGTACAAACACCAACGTCGGCGTCGCGCCAGGCTCCGCAAGCGCGGCTTCGACATTCTGTGTAACGGAGACGTCGAGCAATTTCAGCTCCCGGATCAGGTTAGCCAGCGAATCGGGCGCCCGTTCTGAATCGATCGCGACGATCAGTTTTACGCTCAGAGGGTCGATTGGAGAGGCAACTGCCCCCTGACTGACCGCGCAAGGACCGCCCGCGTGGACGGCGTGCAAGATCTGTTCGGGGCGAGCCTTCTTCGGTGCGAGGATGAGATTTGCCGCGCGGCCGACGGCGAGCAAATCGTCGATTGTCGAATCACTGGAACTCAGCACGGCCGTCGTCTGATCCAGCCGAGAGTTCTGACACAGCGTCGCCAAGAGGTCGATTCCCCGCACGTCGGGAAGCTGCATCGCCGTGATCAGTAAGTCCACGGGCCGCTGCCGGACCAGTCCAACGGCCGCTTCTCCAGTCTGAACGACCTCGACCGATGTCGCTCCCGCCCGAGTCACGGCATCCTTCAACATGGCCGCCAACATCCGCGAAGGCTCGACGATTATGGCCGAGGCGAGCGGTCGCCCGTCGTCGATCGACTCGCTGGCAGGGCCCAGGGTGCGGCTTAGCGATTGCTCCTGCGCGTGGACCAGCTCGAGAAGATCGGAAGCGAGTTCGGAAACAGTTGAGTATCGGTCACCGGCTCGTTTTGCCATAGCGCGGCGAACGATGCGGTCGCATTCTTTTGGTATCAAAGGCGCGAATTGGCTTGGAGTTGGAATGGGCTTCGTCAAGTGGGACGTCATGACCTGCAGCACCGACGGGGAGTCTTGATACGGATAGCGCCCCGTCAGCAGCCGAAAGAGGGTCGCCCCGAGACTATAGATGTCAGCGCGGGCATCGATCTCGGTCGATTCGAACTGCTCCGGACTCATGTAATGCGGCGTGCCGAGGATCTGGCCGGCCTTTGTCACGGCGGTCCGCGTGTCGTCGTTTGCTTCGACGAGTTTGGAGAGTCCGAAGTCGACGACCTTGACGACTCCATCCTTGGTCAGCATCAAGTTCTCGGGTTTGATGTCGCGATGCACCATGCCGGCCGAGTGCGCGGCCGCCAGACCCTGTGCCGCCTGAGCGACGATCCGGCAAGCGTCCTTCCAATCGAGAGGGCCCCGGCTCCTGACAGCCTCGCCGACACTCCCGCCCGAGAGAAGCTCCATCACGAGGTAGTATTGCCCGTTCCATTGGTCGATGTCGTAAATTGACACCACATTGGGATGGTTCAAGCGGCCGATTGCACGCGCTTCGCCCAGAAACCGCTGGAGTGCCGTGGGGTTCTTGCTGATCTCCGGCGACAGGACCTTGATTGCGACCTCGCGCTCGATCAGTGGGTCGAAAGCCAGGTAGACGGCTCCCATTCCACCTTCGCCGAGCAAAGAACGGACGGCGTACTTGCCAATGCTCGTGCCCGGCTGAAAACTCGCTTGGACCGGCGCGCCGCTGCTGCCTTCTAAAACGGTCCGTCTCGCCTGACTATCGTCGTGATACGTCGAGCCCGTACCTTCCCCGGCGGCATCGACAACTTCAAATTCTTCGCCCGGAGGCGAACCGATTTCGCGACGATTCGGGTCCATGCGATTCTCGAATGCGAGACCACAATTTTGGGCATCTGATCGTTCGGACGTCAACAAGAAGACCGTCGCTCGGGACGCTTCGGACACTCGGAGCAGCGCGATGCGGCGCGAAACAGCACAAGGAAACGAGCGGAGCGGAAGGCGGGCGTTGAGGACGTGTGCAGCGCGTGCCGTCCGAGCCTGTCGGATGAAGGATTTGGTTACACCGTGAGGCGCTAAACAACAGCGTGCAACAGGATTGCCCCTCCGGTGGGTTGTGCTCGCGAAATTGGCGTAGTCAGACGTTCCAGCCGCTCAGAGTCTTTTTCCACGCCGGGACCAGTTAGTGACGCGGAGCCCGTTTCCGCCGGCAAACCCCGATTCAATTGGCGGGCGCTCGACGGAAGTCCCCGGAGAGTTCGATTGCGAAATGGACGCCGGCCAGCTTGAACGCCGCGGGCATTTCCTTGATCGCCTGCTGCGCCTCTGCAATGGTCGGGAATTCTTCGGCTTGTTCGCGAGGGACCAGGGTGCGCAGGCCGGCGCTGCCTGGTTTGCCGAGCCAGAAGACCCCGGTCGGCCCAATCGCTGTGACGACGAACTGGATTGGTTTGTCGTCGACCAAGCCTCACTCATTTCTTGTGTTGATCATCAGCCCGGCACGAAGGTGCTGGAGATGATCGCCCGCAGCAGCAAACAGCGCCTTAGACGAGGCGGCGAACGGTGGAACCGTACACCTCGCCCAGCATGAGCGACGCCCCCACCCGAAGCAAGGTCGCTTTGGAGGATGCATCCGAAGACGCGACTGCACCAGGACCGAATGGGATTACGCCGTACTGCGTCCGTTGATGCTCACCCGCGATCGCCGCCCAGCCAACGTCGAGCGTGGTGCCGCAGCACCGAGGCGGAGACGATGGCCATCTTTTTCCAATGCCCTAGCGCGACTCGATGGCTGAAGACGTCATAATCGCGAGCTTCAATGGCGTCGAGAAGGGCCCCGTAGGTCCGAATCATCGCATCGAGGATTGGACGACCGCAAGGACGGCATAGAGGGATCAACCGGCGTGCGCGCGCAAAGTCAGTACGTGCTCGCTGGGCCTCAAAGGCGATGAGGTTGCGGAGCCGCGGATCGATGTGTGTCGTCCTCAAGTCCGCCTCGCTGAGTCCAAATCGGCGCAGATCCTCGCGGGGAAGATAGCAGCGGCCGACGCGGGCGTCTTCGGCGACGTCTCGCAGAATGTTTGTCAGCTGAAAAGAGCGGCCACAGTCGACCGCCAGCGCCAGCGCCTCCGCGGAATCGAAGCCCCAGATATGCAGGCAGCACAGACCAACCGCGCCGGCAACGTGAAAACAATAGTTGGACAGTTCACTGAATTGCTCGAAACCCGTAGACTCGAGGTCCATTTGCACCCCGTCGATCACTGCAAACAGGTACTCGCGCGGAATGCGATGACGAGCGACCACGTCCGCCAGCGCGGGCAGAACCGGATGACGAAAGCCCGCCCCCTCCAGCGCCTGATCGACGTCGACCCGCCAGCGTGCCAGCGAGGCCGCGCGATCCTCGACGGAGAGTCCCCAATCGTCTCCGAGGTCATCCGACACGCGCATATACGCGTAAAGCGCGCACATATCGCGAAAGAGCGGACGCGGCAGTGCCAGGAGCGAATAATAAAAATTGCTGCGGCTGGCTTGAGTGCACTCGCGGGCCCAGCGGTACGACGCTCGCAGCATCCCTGCAAACGGCTCTCGGATGAGCTGTGGCGTCCAAGCACCCAATTCGACGGTCGCCGGCTGAGCGGTCGCCCGGACCGGCTGTGCCGGCGTTTCAAAGATCATGCCCAACATGAACGGGGTTACTCCACCATCCCTGACGGTCGAGGCCTTCCTGACGATTCCGTTACGCCGGCCCGTTCGTCGTGCCCACTCGGGCGTGGCAAAACAGTCAGACAGATTGGCGTTGGCTCGCCGCGGCGGACGACGTGCCGCCAGAGGCTTCGTCCGAGCGTTATCGCAAACAGTCGGGCGAGTTCACGCCGGGTGACGACTGGCCGCCGCTCCCACACACGATATCCGATTCGCTCGATTTGATCCAAGATCGAGAGGCCCCCGCGAGCAAAAAGTTCAACGTCGATCTGTAAACGTCCGGGCAAAGCATCAATCAGCGGCAGCCCGTCGAACAGGAATTGACGGGCCCGCGCCACCTCAAACCGCATGACTTCGATGAACGCCGCATTCGTCCGGCGATCGCGAAGCTCCTCATCCGAGTACCCAAAACGTACACGCGTCTCGCGCGGCAAGTAGATTCGCCCAATATCGAAATCCCGCGAGACATCCTGCCAGAAGTTTGCTAACTGCAGCCCCGTGCAGATCGAATCCGATAAGCGGGCATTGTGCTCGTTGAAGCAGTCACAAACGTAGAGCACGATGCGGCCAACCGGGTCGGCGCTGCGGCGGCAATAGTCCCGCAACTGGGCGAACGACTCGTACTGCGTGACGCGCTGATCCTGTTGGAAAGCCGAAATCAGGTCCCCAAATGGCTGCCGCGGAATTGCCAAACGCTCGATTGTTTGTCGCAAGGCGACAAACACCGGATGGCTCGCTCGACCGTCGTAACAGGCGGCGAGTTCACCGCGCCACCAGTCGAGCAACTGCGCGGCCCGCTCGGGATCCCCAACTTCGTCGCCTAGGTCGTCAGCCCAACGGCAATAGGCGTACACATTAAAGAAGTGCTGGTGCAGACGTCGCGGCAGCATCCATGAGACAAGGGTAAAATTCTCATAGTGTCGGCGAGCCAGCGAGCGACAGTAAGCTTCGGCTTGGGTTAGGGAAGGACCCGGAGCCGCGCGTTGCGGCCCCCAAACCTCGAGATCGCTTGCAAATTGCACGTCCAAGACGGCTGATTCCAATCGATTTACAGTTCTTCGTGGCTTATCCAGTTCACGCCGTCCTCCGGCGATGCGGTGTTAAGAAAAATCGAATTCACCGTCAATCCGGCAGGCGCCCCCGAGAGCGAACCACAGATCGCCTCCTCGCGGGTCCGGACTGTATTTGTCCAGTGCCTGCGGATATAATCGGTCGCTTGGTCGGGTTCCCGGCCAATCGGAAGTACAGAGGATTCGGTTGAGCCCCTCGAGAATCGACGTCCGGTCTCGCGCTTTGAGTCATCCCGTCTCACAGGTTAACAGACCGTCAGTTGGTTGGTTGAGAAAATCGAGGCACGACCGTCCAGCGGATTGGAAGTCGCGTTTCCAGCCGCGCGGCGCGTCGTCACACAATGGTGGTGCCGATCGGCACTGGCATTGCGGACCCTCTCGGGCTTCCTCGTCGTTTTTGGACAATCAAAGTTTGGTGTTTTGAAGAAGAGCCAGCAATGGCTCACAAGGGATGACAATGGGTAAGAATCTGTACGTGGGAAATCTACCTTTCAAAGCAACTGCCGACGACCTTCGCGAGCTGTTCAGTGCGCACGGGACGGTCACCTCGGCACAAGTCATTATGGATCGCGAGACCGGCAAACCGCGTGGTTTCGGTTTTGTGGAAATGGCCGACGGAGCACAAGCCGCTATCGACGCACTCAACGGCCAGGATTTTCAAGGGCGCCCGCTGACTGTGAATGAGGCCCGTCCGCGCGAAGATCGCCGCAGTGGCGGCGGTGGCGGCGCACGGGGAGGCCGAGGAGGCGGGTACGGCAACCGCTACTAACCTGATTCGTTCGTGACGCCGGCGGTCTGATCCGCTGGCCGACTCTCGTTCTCATGACCCTGACCGACGCGACCGGTCAGGTTTTTTTTTCGAGTCTGCTCGCTCTTAAATCAGTCTTTCGCATGCCGCGCGTCCTCGTCACACTCTGCACTTATAACGAACGCGAGAATCTCATCGCGCTTGTCCCGGAGATCCGCCGCATTTTGCCCGGCGCGGACGTGCTCGTCATTGACGACGGTTCGCCCGACGGCACGGGCGCCCTGGCGGACGAATTGGCAGCGGCTGATCCGCAGGTGCGCGTGCTCCATCGCGCGGGCAAGCTCGGGCTGGGGACCGCGATTCTGGCGGGCCTGCGTCGCGCAATGGCCGACGGCTACGAATTCGTTATCAACATGGATGCGGACTTCAGCCACGATCCGCGGTATCTCCCGGCCCTGCTGACGTGCATGGATCGGGCGGACGTCGGGATCGGCTCACGGTACGTTGCGGGCGGCGGCATCGAGGGCTGGGGACCGCTGCGACACTTCATGAGCCGGGGGATCAACTGGTACGCGCGCTTGTTGCTTGGCCTCTCCACCCGCGACAACAGCGGGGCCTACCGATGTTACCGCTGCTCAAAGCTCGCGCAGGTTGACCTCGATCACGTGCGTTCGCGCGGCTATTCATTTCAAGAGGAGATCCTCTATCGCTGCCGCGTGGCCGGCTGCCGCTTCGAAGAAATCCCGATTGTCTTTCGCGATCGGCGCTACGGGACATCCAAAATCAACTGGCGCGAATCGGCCGCCGCACTCTGGATCATTCTGCGGCTGGGGGCAGGCAGCGCACCCGCCCTCTTGAGGCCAAAAACCGGGAATTCGCCGCCGAAATCGAATTCCCAAGGCGCCGGGTAACTGCGATCGCAAAGCGCCCGACGGGAATCGAACCCGCACTCGCAGCTTGGGAAGCTGCCGTGATACCATTTCACCACGGGCGCAAGTAGCCGCGCGCCAACACTCGCCGAGGCGAAGGCGCGCCGTTCACTCTACCCGGTCGCGCAGAGGACGGTCAAGCGGCGCGACGCCGACGTGTCGCAAGGGCTCAACGCGCGGCGCCTTGCGCGACAATTCGAGAAGGGTGCGACGCGAAATCGAGATCGACCACCGATCGAGTTCCCCATAACCGGATTCGTCTGCTGTCCTCGTCGTAGGTCATTTGCAGGACGCGGTTGGGGAAACGGTCGTCGTCGAACGCTAAGGTGTCGCCGGTTTTCGTGTCGATGACCTCAACCAGCATCGAGCGGTGATTGCCGTTGAGGCGGTCCCCCACGAGCGCCAGCATCACCAGCACGGGCAGCCGGAGCGTGGGAACGCGCAGTACCGTCCGCTGCGCGAACGTGCGTTTCCAGAGCACCTGTCCGGATTGCCGATCGATCGCAACGAGATCGCCCCGAAGGTCCGAGTGCGGCAGCGTCGTGTCTGTGCCGAAACAGTACGCGTAGCGACGCGGTTCGGGAATCGTCTGCATCGGCTGCAGGTTGACGTAGTAGCAGTCGGCGTCGCGAAACGCAGAAACCTGGCACAGGTTCTGGAATTCGCGCGCGTCGAGTTTCAAATCGACGCGGACGGCGCCTGTGTGCCCGTCGACGATCTGCATCGAACCGTTCGCCGTGATGACCGCGACTTCGTCGTCTCCGGTTTCTTTCCAAAGCAGACGTTCGGAAATCGGCGAGTCGTAAAGCAGGCGGTCAGTCAGCGGATCCCAGATCCGCATCCGGTGCGTGCCGTCGTGCGACAAGAAGTACAGAAGGCACCGGCCGAAGGTGCGACGCTCGGGGACTTGCCGCGTTGTCGGATCGAGGCAGCCCCGCCGCAGCTCTTCCCCCGTCGTCGTGCGATAAACCGTGTAGTTGAGGTGATCCAGCACGACCAGCACCTCGTCGTCGCCGAAGATTCCCCGGCTGGCGTCCGCGACAAGCCCCGACTGGGGATCCAAATCCGTGCGATGCCAAATGAGCTTTCCGGTTCCCGGATCGACGACGAACAGATGCCGGTGCGCCTGAAACGCGCAGAACGTCGGGCCCGTCGGCCCGACGAGAGCCGAGTCGGTGTCCCTCGCGATTCGCTCGGGCGAATTGGTCCAGAGCGGACGCTCGCGGTCGCGCTCGAGTAACGAAATGCCATGGAATGCGCCCCGGCTGCCCAGGGGCAGAAAATGACCAACTTGCGACGTCACGGCCAAGGTGATTCCCCAATAGTGCGCTGGGATCTCGACGGGACCGACGATCGTGCCCGAGAGCCGATCGACGATGTTGACCTTGGGTTCGTTCGCGGTGCCCGCGTCGATTAACTGGAATACCGACGAGGCACGCGTCACCCCCGGGCGGGAAGCATTGGCGTATTTCTCCGCCAACTCCACGTCGCAGTGTTCCCACAGAGTTTGCGAGAGGCGCGCCCGGCCAAAGGGCCCTTTGGCGGTCTTCAAACGTCTGAGGGCCAAGCGTGTCAGTCCGTCGGAGCGCAATTCGTCGACGAAGCGTTGCAACCGCGCAGGATCGCGCTTTTCGACGACATCCTGCTTTTCAAGCTCCGCAAGCAACTCGGCAGCCTCTTCGGCCAGACCGGCCTTGTCCCAGAGCCTTACGAGGTGCTGGCGGGCAGCCCGCACGGTGTCCGGCCGCGGAGAATTCTCGCAGCCAAGCAAAAGGAGCTCGGCCCGTTGCCATTGTCCCGCAGCCGCGACAACGTCCGCCTGGCGCAGCCGCACTGCGTCGGCTTCCGGCCAGCTTCCGTAGACGGCAAGAAACTTTTCCAACGATTGGCAATCGCTTGCCTGAAGGGCAGCGTGTTGTTGCACGGCGACGCGCGATTTTGCGAACTTCAGCGCCGCGTCCGGGAAAGAGGTGCAAAGGCGCGAATCGGTCGCGGCCAGCCACGCCTTCGGCGACACCAGTATGGCCGGATCGTGCTGCGACACAAGCAGCCCTTCGTTTCCGAGTGCTGCAAACGCCCGGGACGCGTCGAGCACCGCGCTCAGATCGCCATTACGAAGGCCAACTTCCGATTTGGCCTGAAGGAGCCGAATCCGCTGATACGGAGTGCGTGACAGCGAGTCCAACTCATGAAGTCGCTGGGCAGGCCGGGCACAGCCGGCTGCCAGCTCTTCAAGCAGCACCGTCCGTTTAAGCCAGTCCGTCCGCTGTTTCAACTCTTCGCTGAGGCCGTCGGGGCCAATCTGCAACAGGTACGCTTTTGCGTCCGAAACCTGGCCGAGCGTCAGCTCGAGGTCGGCCGCAAGCGCAAGATCGGCCGGGGCGCTGGGGGCCGACTCGAGCCGCTGCTGCACCGTCTCCAAGAGCGCCTGAGCTCGCGGGTAAGCGACGACTTCACGCGGCTCGCAAGAGACGATCAGCGAACCGGCAACGGCGAGATTTCCCGGGGCGGAACCGGTCCGGGCCGCGGCGGGATCTTCGTCGGAGTCATCCAACACGCACGAATCCTGGCAAAATCCGTCCGGTTGGGGCCCCAAGCGTTCGAGATTCTCCTCGTCGTGCGCCGACAGGTCTCGGCTTCGAATTCCGGTGCGAATTTCGATCGCGGCGATGCGATTGTCGGCGAGCGGGACGAGATACTCGCCACCCAGCCGCACTCCGGCGCCGCAGATGTCTCCGACTCGAATGGACCACCGCTCTGTGCCATCTGCCAGCGAAAGTCCGCGACAAAAGCGCTCACCGACAACCATCACAACTCCATCGGCAGCCGCAGCGACAAATTCTCCGTCGCCCCGTGCCTTCTTCCAGATACCGCGGCCGGTCGAAAGATCCAAACAATGAATCGTTTCGGATTGGCGGGGCAGAACGACGACCTGGTTTCCTTCGACCAACTCTGAGTGCGGGAAGCCCGGATTGCCAAAGGCATGGTGGGAGGCAAGCGACCAGGTGCTTTCCGCACCGGTGCCGTCGTCATCGCCGCAGTAGTATGTCCACAAGAGGGCGCCGTCGAGCGCGTCGACGCCGACGAGAATCCCCGCCTGCGTTGGACAGACGATGACGCCGGATCCACTGCACGGAGTGCATGCCAGCGAGTAGCGCAGCGGTTCTTCGTCAATCGGCCGGTCCACGTAGCCAATCCCTTGCACCCAAAGCACGGCGCCGGTGGCCGCGGAAAGAGCGACGAGATTCAGCTGACAGTCGCACTCGGTGATTGCATACACGCGGCCATCCAGGGCCAGGGGCGGCCCAAGGAAAAAATGACCGTGGAGTGGCTGCTGGGCCATTTTGTCGCCGGCTTGCTCGGCCTCCTGAGCGTCGATTACGCCGTCGCCGTTGCGATCGAGTTCCTTGAATTGCTCCGGCGTCCCGAGAAACTCCGCCTGCGTGACCCGGCCATCGTCGTTGACATCCATCCGATAGAACCAATGTGACGTGCCGACCGCGCCCCCAATCGACCACACGGGCTTTACCGTTCCGGCGGTGTCACGCACCGGGCTGTGGACGTCGAGCGCGATCAGTCGGTTTGCATTGCGCGACAGCCGCTGCGATCCGTGCTGCGTCTCGCCGTTTTCGTCCATGGGAACGCCGGTCTGGCGCGGGTGAATATCCATCGAATCGACCGCAAAAACCCGGCGGCCGTCGGTGGTCAGTGTGCCGAGGATCGAATTGGTGACGTAGGCCCCTATCAAGGCATCGCGAGGAGTGTCATGCGATGAGCTGCTTTCGGCAGCGGAACGAGGTTGCTCGGTCTCGGCAAGCGAGCGGACCATGGACGTCGTCGGACCATATTTCCAAAGCTCGCGCCCCGAGTTGGCATCGAGCGCGCGAAATCCAGCGTAGTCTCGAACCACGATGGCATCCCTGACAACGAGCGCCGTTTGAACGGCGATCGGACGCCTGTCCTCGTGTTGGGAGGTCGAGTTCTCCCACCGTCGTACGAGGTTGGCCACATCGGATCCCGAAGTCGTCCCGGGCTCGATCAGCCCCACGCGCCAGGTGGGCGTCATGTACGGTATTGAGGACGGCCCGCCACCCAGTGGAACGGCAGCGAACGACTCGAAAGCCGCCAGCGCCTGCTGCACGCGCGGTTCTGTCGGCGGTTGATCCGTGGCTTCACCCTCTTCCAGCGAGGTCAGGTCGACGGTGCGCGTGGCACGTCGAACGCTGTCCGCGGCGCCGATCTCCTTTTGTGCGAGTGTGGCCGCGCTTGGCTCCGCGGGCCGACTCGACGTAGAACGGTCGGTGACTGAGCCACGACCGGAAAGCCGCTCCGCGACGCTCAGCTTCTGCAAAATCGCTGTGTTGAGTCGCCTGCGATGACACGGATCCGCGGCCAGCAGCCTCCAGGCGCGAATCGCCAACGCGTATTCGCCCCGATCGAGCCAACGCGTGGCCATCCAATTCGTTGCCTCGAAACCAGACGCCGTATGGAAAAAGCGCCTTGCGACTTCAGCGACGACCACGGGGTCGGAGGCATTCCGGCCGCGCTCGAGCAAACGCTGCGCTTCGGCAGCGTGAGTCCAATCGTAGAACTCGCGAGTCTTGCCGTCGGCCGCGCTCAAGAGGTCGAGGGCCCGCCGCCGTGCACTCGCCAGTCGATGCTCGGACTCGATCCAAATGAAGTGATCGCCGGGCTGGTCGAGGACTTGCTGCAGCCGCGCGACCGCGCGGTTGATGTCGCCCGTATGGAGAGCCGACTCGGCACTCTCGAGCGCGCATTGGACATTGCGGTCGCGAAAGACCGCCTGGCGCAGCATCCGCTGCTCGCGACCCTGAGGCTCCTCAGAGGAGACCTCCACAGGCGGCTCCCCTTGGGGGGTGACCTCGAGCTCCGTCCGCACTGCGGGCGATTGAGCGGACGCTGATGCTCCGAGTCCGAACAGACCGACAGCCAGCACTCGTGCGAACAAGAGCACGAGGCCTCGCGCATCCGTGCGCGTCGCCCGCAAACGGGCGCCCAAAACGCTAGCGCGCATGGCAATTCCTTTCGACACATGCGCTCGTCAGAAAGAATCTGGATCGGCATCGTCGGCGAAGCGTGCGCCGGAAACCGACAACGGGCTAACAAGCCTCCAAGAGTAAAGCCGCTGCGAAATCCGCTTGGCGCCGACCGAATGCATCCCAGATGTCCGGGCGACGGGTGCGAAAAACCGGCGGAATCTACCAGTTTCCCCGAATCGGATCGAGAGAACTTGATGGGAGGAGCGAGAGTCCGTCCGGAAAAACGACGCGGCCCGCAGTCTTTTCAAACTGCGGGCCGCGTGAAAGGTCCCGGCGGTAACCTACTTTCGCACCTTTCGGCACTATCATCGGCCCAGGGGGCTTAACGGTCGTGTTCGGAATGGGAACGAGTGTTTCCCCCCCGGAAAAGCCACCGGAAAGAGACCGGGGGGCGGCGTTAACCGCGCCTCGGCCTGATTCAAAAAGATAGCGGACAAGTGGCAGCCGGACACTCTTGCGGAGCAAGGCGTGCGGAAAGGATCCGCGCGCTGTTGCGTCGGACGCGCCGCATGGCGCAGAGCGCGTCGCGTTGAGAAGAGAATCAAAGTGGTCAAGTGTTCGTCCGTTAGTACTGGTCAGCTGAAGCGATTACTCGCCTTACACAACCAGCCTATCAACCTGGTAGTCTTCCAGGGGACTCCAGGACCGAAGTCCAACGAAACCTGATCTTGGGGATGGCTTCGCGCTTATATGCTTTCAGCGCTTATCCAGGCCGTACGTTAGCTACCCTGCAGTGCCACGAGCGTGACAACAGGAACACCAGAGGTACGTCCCTCCAAATCCTCTCGTACTAAAGAGAAAACCCCTCAAGTTTCGTACGCCCACACTAGATAGGGACCGACCTGTCTCACGACGGTCTAAACCCAGCTCACGTACCACTTTAATCGGCGAACAGCCGAACCCTTGGGAGCTTCTTCACCCCCAGGATGTGATGAGCCGACATCGAGGTGCCAAACCACACCGCCGCTATGGACGCTCGGGTG
>DASPSM010000052.1:0-2002 GCA_035623955.1 Planctomycetaceae bacterium | reverse complement strand
CATGACGGCGGACTCCGGAGCAGCGATATTCACCAAATCGCGGCAGTCATACACGATCGTTTCCAGATGGTCATTGATCTTGTCGACAGTGGTGATCATCAGCACGCCGTGGACGACATCGTAGCCAAGCGGCGGCGAGAGTTGGCCAAAGATGAGCTGGAAAGCGTCGTGCAACGAAATGCCGGGAGCATCCAGGTGGACCTCCGTCGATACGTCGACGTTGGCGTCTTCGAGCGCTTTCTGGTCAAAGAGAATGGGAATTCCGTACCGCGTCGCAATAAAGCCGACCGCCTCCTTGAGCGACTGAGGGTCGATAGAGAAGTCGATTGCCTGGTTGAGCGCCTCGGTGATGCGTGCTTCGATAACGGGCTGCCTCGCCAGGTCGGAACTCAGCGGGTGATCGACGGGGAGAAATCTGACGCTCCCGAGCGGGGGCGGCTGCTGGGGCGTTGGCTGGTTGCCACTGTGCGGGTTGCCCTTGCCCACTCTTTTGCCCGAGTGGGCCGGCACGCCTTTGGGCCCCTCGACCTTCGGCTTTTCCTGGGCGACAAGTTGTTCCGGGCCGCGAACGGCTTTGTTGTCGGGCCAGAAGGCGAACGCGATCAACAGCACGGCGGTCAGGACGCCGACGGAGCCAAGCGACAGACGCATGAGGAGTCTCCTTCGTTTCAGACGGGCAATAGTCGAGAAATCGGCGGCCAGCACGGCCGCGTCGCCAAATTCGTCGAGAGCTTGAACGACCGCCTTCTCGCGCGGCACGCCGGCCCGCGCCAACTCATCTAATCGCGATTCGAGATGGTCGCGCAGCTCGTCCGCGATCTGCGCGCGCTGCCCCGGCGTAAGATGCAGGCACTTGGCGAGAAGTTTCAGGTAAAGCTCGAATTCTTGTTCGGACATCGCGGATGACTCCGCTGAGCGACGTGGTCAAGCAGTCGCCGGACGCAGCCCCGGTGCGGCTTCGAGCAGATCGCGGATGCATTCCGCATAGGCACGCCATTGGATGGCTTGCCGTTCCAGGCAGGCGCCGCCCGATTTGGTGATTTCGTACCACTTGCGGCGGCGACCCGTCGATTCGTCCCAGCGGCTGCGAATGAAGTGCTCGGCCTCAAGACGATGCAACAGCGGGTAAAGAGTCCCGGCCGGCAAGGGCACGCGCCCCTTCGTCGCCTCGCGGAGCTGCTGCTGGATCGAATAGCCGTACTGCGGGCCTTTCTTGAGCACGGAGAGGACCATCATGTCCAAACTTCCGCGCATCAGTTCGGCACTGAAACGGTCCGTCACGAGTGACTCCTTTGCGCAGTTTCGATTCTCGGCAAGCGAAGCTCCGGCTGAGCCTCTTGGGCGAAGCGGTTGCGGAGAGGTCCCAGTGTGAGGTTCGTCCCCGGCTCTGCCCAAAAAAGGGCAATAATATACTTGACTCACCATGTCGGGCGACCGGGCGACTTGTGTTGCTCACAGCGGAGTGTGCCAAAGTGCATCTTCGGTCGTTTGATATTCGACGATGGCATAAATGACGGCTCCCAGGATCGCAAGCGCGATTATGATCCGCACGATTCGGGTTTCCCAGGTCATGATCGGCGGCTGCTTCCGGTCCGGATTGTCGGTCATCGCTATTTGCTCTTCCTCGCCCAAAAAAGGGGACAGACCCCTGACCCGTTGTGGCTGGAAAGCTGGTTTGCCCTTCCGGTAGGGGGTCAGTCCCCGTTTTTGGGGCAAAGCCCTCGTCCCCTCCCTCGCTCGCGATTAGCAGCCTGGCTATATATAGCAATACGATATATAGGGACGCAAGAAGAAAACGGCATTTTTTTGGGGGATTTGAAGCCTGAAAGTCGGCCCTTCGAAACGGAGTGTGCCCGGGAGAGCCACAACTCTCCCGGGCACCCACCTCACGTTCTATCGCCGAGGACAAGGGGTTTTTTGCCGACGTCCGCTGTCAACGATGTCGATTGTTTCCAGCAGTCCGCAAAGACCTCGGCAGGGGGAGGCGGGCCAGGTTCAGCCG
>DASPSM010000050.1:0-12394 GCA_035623955.1 Planctomycetaceae bacterium | reverse complement strand
GAGCGCGAAGTCGCCGCGTTTCTGGCCGACCACGACCCGGCCAAGCGCGACAAGCTGATCGATCGCCTGCTCGACAGCCCGGCATACGCCGACAACTTCGCCAACAAGTGGAATCTCATCCTCCGCAACAAGAAGCGGACGCCCAACGACACCGAGGGGACGTACGAGTTCTACGAATGGATCTGGAACAGCTTGTACGAGAATAAGCCGTTCGATCACTTCGTCCGCGAGCTGTTAACCGCCGCGGGCGACCCGCGCATCTCGCCGCAGGCGATCTGGTATCGCGAAGTCGACGAGATCAACGAGCAGGTCGAGGACACGGCCCAGCTTTTCCTCGGACTGCGGATTCAATGTGCCCGCTGCCACCATCATCCGTTCGAGAAGTGGAGCCAGGACGACTATTACGGCTTTTCGGCCTTCTTCAGCCGCCTGTCCCGCAAGCCCTTGCCCGATTCGGTGCCCAACCGGCGGATGCGCGACCGTCGGCTGTTTCACAACGAAGGGATCGCCGAGTCGATCAATCCACGGACGGGCAGGGTGCTGCGGCCGACGACCTTGGGGGGCAGGGCGCTCTCGATTCCGCCCGACCGTGACCCGCGGGTGCAGCTGGCCGACTGGATGGCCAACCCCAGGAACCCGTTCTTCGCCCGCTCGCTGGTGAACCGGTATTGGAAGCACTTCTTCAGCCGGGGCATCGTGGAGCCCGAGGACGACATGCGGGAAACGAATCCCCCGTCGAATCCCGAGTTGCTCGACGCGCTCGCGCAGAATTTCGTAAAAAGCGGCTTCGATCTCAAGCAGCTTGTCCGCACGATCTGTCGCTCGAGCACCTACCAGCTGAGCGCGGTTCCCAACGACTTCAACGCCAAGGATCGGCAGAACTTCTCGCGCTATTATCCGCGGCGGTTGGGCGCGGAGGTCCTTTACGATGCCTTCCACCGCGTGACCGCGACCTCGCAGCCCTACGCCGGCCTTCCCGCGGGGACACACGCGATGCAGCTGCCCGATACGAGCGTGGGCCCCTACTTCCTGAAAGTCTTCGGGCAGCCGCAGGCAGACACGGCCTGCGAGTGTGAGCGCTCGCAGGACGCGAACCTCGCGCAAAGCCTGCACCTGCTCAACAGCAGCGAAGTGCAAGACAAGATTGCCAGCCCCTCCGGACGCGCCGCGCAGTTAGCCGCCGACAAGCGGCCGACAGAAGTGCGAATTCGCGAACTCTATCGCTGGGTCTACGCCCGCGAGCCGAACGAAGACGAGCTGCACATCGCCGGGGCGCACCTGGCCAGACACACCAAGGACCCCAAGTCCGCCTACGAAGACATCGTCTGGGCGCTGGTCAACACGAAAGAGTTTCTCTTCAACCACTGATCCGGCGACTGCGGCGGTCTCTTGCGGGTTCCGCTGCGACGGGCGGATTTGGTTCTTTCGAGCAGCGCTGGCCCTTGCCGCACTACCACGCGGCCTCTTAGCGCAGGTACCATACAGCTACCCGCCAAGTTAGCCCGCCCCCAGCCTCTGACGCGTAGCCCGGTCTCACACACCTGTATGGATCTGTCCACGCTTCGACATCGCTGTTTCGCCGCACGCTTCGCGTGCGCGAGTGTCTTCGCGATTTTGCTTATCGGCTTTTCCGCTTCGACGGCCTTTGCACAGCTTCCGCAAGCCAGGCTCTTTTCGATTTTTCCCCACGGCGGCCAGGCGGGCACCACGTTCGACCTCGAGTTGACCCACTCCGAGGATCTCGACGAGGCCGATCAGCTCCTCTTTAATCATCCGGGCATCACGGCCGTCCCGAAAACTCGCGACGTCGCCGGCCACAAAGAGCCGGTTCCGAACACGTTTTCCGTGACCATTCGTCCTGACGTGCCGAGCGGCGTCTATGAGCTGTATGCCGGGGGCCTGTTCGGGCTGTCCAATCCGCGAACTTTTGTGGTGGGATCTCAGCCCGAGATCCGAGAGGTCGAGCCGAATAACGACCTCGATCACCACAACGCTCTTCCACTCGGCAGCATCGTCAACGGAACGATGAACGCCGAAACTGACGTCGATGTCTACCGTATCGTCGGCAAGAAGGGGCAGCGGCTGCTGGCGTTCTGCCGCGCGGCCGACCTCGATTCCAAGCTCGCGCCCGTGCTCGAGCTGACCGATCAGGAAGGACGGCGATTGGGCTACGCCCGACAGGAGCTGCGGCAGGACCCGCTCGTCGATGCCGTTCTGCCGGCCGACGCGACTTATTTCTTGAAGGTGCACGACTTGATTTATCGCGGCGGGCCTGAGTTCGGTTACCGCCTCTCGGCCGGCTCGATTCCGCACATCGACTACATCATGCCACCCGCGGGGGTGGCTGGCTCAACGGCAAAGTACACGCTCTACGGCCGCAATCTGCCCGGTGGAGAGCCGTCGAATGTGCGGGTCGACGGCCATCGCCTCGAAAAATGCGAGGTCGAAATCACGCTCCCTGCGAGCGCCCCGCTCGCGCCGGCCCACACCACGCTGCGCTCGCTCGATGCGGGATTCGGCGTCGTCTCTTACATCGTGAAAACGCCGTTCGGCGAATCGAATCCGGTGCTGATTGCCCTGACACGTTCGGCACCCATCCTCGAGCGCGAGCCCAACGACACCCCCGAGACGGCCCAGGAGATGCCGGCACCGGGTGAATTTGTCGGCCAGTTCCAGGCCCCGGGGGACACCGACTACATCAAATTCCACGCCCGCGCGGGGCAGGTCTTTTACATCGAAGTCTTTGCCGAGCGATTGGGCTCGCTGGCCGACCCGTTTCTCGTCGTCGAGCGCGTCGAGCGCGACGCCAAGGGGCAAGAGTCCGTCACGCGGATGACGGCCGTCGACGACGAGAACAGCAACGTCGCGCCGGCCGTCTTCGATACGCGGACCGACGATCCCAGCTATCGCTTCCAGGCGCCGGCCGACGGGACGTATCGCATCCAGCTCCGCGACCGGACGTTCGAGAGCCGAGGCGACCCCCGCCTGGTGTATCGGTTGTCGATCCGGCCCGAGGAGCCCGACTTCCGGCTGGTCGCATTGCCGCAGTATCCCAAGCGCGGGAGCGTGCCTGCCGTTTCCACCTGGCCGCTCGGGCTCCGCAAGGGAGACAGTCGCGAGCTATCGCTTCTGGTGATCCGCAAGGATGGCTTCCGCGAGTCGATCGAAGTGCGGGCCGACGGCTTGCCGCCGGGCGTCACTTGTCGCGGAACGGCTCTGGCTGCGAACGCCAAGAGCGGCGAACTGATCTTCACGGCCGCCGAGGATGCGCCCGAATCGTCGGCCCTGATTCACATTTACGGGACGGCCAAGGTCACCGATGCGAAGCGGACTGCAGCCCGAGTCGAGGCGGACCGAAGCGTCGCAAAAGCGGCCGACGCGGCGGCGAACGCGGCCGTCTTGCGGGCGTTCGGCGAACAGGCCGCGAAAAAAGCGAATGAGTTGCTCGCGCTCAATCGACAACTCGCGGACACCGATCGCAAAAACCCTGCGTTCAGCAAGGCCGTCGCCGATGCCGAGTCGGCGGTCGCCTCGGCCCTCAAGTCGGTCGAAGTTTTGAAGCAAGCGCAGGCGAAGGCCGAAGCGCAGCTTGCCGAAGCTCGAAAGGCCAGCGAGGCGCTCGCGCCGCGGGAACTAGTTCACGAGGCGATCCCGGGCTCGATCGTGTGGAATGCCGAGTTGGCTGCCCCTGCGGTGTCGCGGCTCGGGCAGTCGCTGGCTCTGTCGGTGATGAAAGAAGCGGCTCCCTTCCAGTTGTCGACCGAGGTGCCGCGGCTCGAGGTCAACCAGGGACGGCAGATTCTTCTGCCACTCAAGTTGGCGCGACGCAATGGCTTCGACGGCGAGGTCGGCATGTCCGTCGTGGGGCTGTCCCCCGGCAATTTGAATATTCAAAACAAGGCCTTCCCCAAGGGACAGTCCGAAGAACTGCTGCGAATGTTCGTGGCGCGTGGCACGCGGGCTGGGACCTACGCCATCTATTGGAACTTGCAGGCCACAGTCCCTTATCGGCGAAATGTGTTCGCCTTGGAGCGCGCCGAGCGCGAACAAGCGGCGGCAGCGAAGGCGGACGCGGAGGCGGTCGCCCAGGCGAAGACTCTTGCAGCGGCGCGCGATCAGGCGGCCAAAAAGCACGCCGAGTGCGAGGCCAGAATCAAACCGCTGCGATTGGGGGTCTCGAAGCTGGAAGAGGCCCTTGCCGTCGCACAGCGCGCTGCGTCGTCGACTTCAGAAAAATCGCGAGCGAAATCTCCCGCGGCGGACGAAGAGTCACCCGCCCAGACCGCGGCCCAAGTAGCGCAGTTCGCACGCAAGTCGGCCGAAGAGGCGGAGGCAAATGCCAAATCGGCCTCGCCCAGCGCGCGACCGGAGCTAGAAGCGCGGGCGGCGGCCGCCAGGCTTCTGGCCGACGAGCTCCAAAAGACCGCCGACGAAAGCGCCAAAAAGGCCGCCGGTCAGCGTGACGCGGTCGCCGTCGCCCGCCGCAAGCAGCAGGAGTCGGCGCCGAATCTCAAACAGCTCGCCGAACAAATTGACGAGGCCAGGCCAAAACTGGTGGCTGCCGAGGCCGAGTTGAAATCGGCCGCCATTTCCAAGCAGCAAGCGGAGGCTCTGTCCAATTCCGCGCTGGCAAAGTCGAAGCAACTTGCGGAGGCCCGAAAGGGGGCCGAGGCGAGTCTTTCCCAGGCGAAGCAGACAGCCGCGCCGCGCAACGTGGTCGACTTTGCCCCCTCGACGCCGATTATTCTGACGGTCAAAACCGCGCCGATCGACGTCAGCGCATCGGTTCCCAAAGGGGGCCAGCTCAAGCTCGGTTCGAGACTCGACGTCAAAGTGACAGTGCGGCGTTCGAGAGGTTTCAGAGGGCCGGTGACTGTCATGCTGCCGATTCCTCCGGGCGTGGCCGGGATCAAGGCGGAGCCGGTCACCATCTCCGCGGCGAAGTCCGATGGCCTGCTGACGATCGTCGCGGAGAAGTCGGCGACCCGAGGCGCGATCGCCAACCTGGTGGTCCGCGGCGCGGCGGAGTTCGAAGGCCAGGCGGAAGTCGACGCACCGATCTCGATCAAGGTTGTTCCGTGATGCGATTGTTCCCGCACACCGACGGCGGGCCCCCTCACCCCCAGCCCCTCTCCCGCAAGGGGAGAGGGGAGAAGATTTTCGCGCGGCGTGATTTTGTGCGGCCGGCGCCCACTCCGAGACTCTTTCCCCCCTCTCCCCTTGCGGGAGAGGGGCTGGGGGTGAGGGGGGCACTCGGCGCCTCTGCCCGAGTCATGCACGGTCATTTAGTAGCGGGGCTCTGTGCTGTGCTGGCCCTGTCGCTCCCCGCGCGGGGCGGCGAACCCCCGAAGCGTCCCGAGGCGATCGTTCCCGCGGCGGTCGCATTGAGCCGGCCCGTCGACTTCGAGAAGGACGTGTATCCCATTCTCGAAGCGAACTGCCTGGCCTGCCACAACGTGGGGATTGCGGAAAGCAAGCTCAACATCGAAACGGTCGAAGGGATCCGCAAGGGGGGCAAGCGCGGCCCGGCCGTCGTCGCGAAAAAGCCCGACGACAGCCTGCTGTTTCAGTTTGCCTCGCGCGGCAAGCAGCCGGCGATGCCGCCATTGCCCAACAAGGTCGAAGCCAACGCGCTGACGCCGCAGCAGTTGGGCATTTTGAAGCAATGGATACTCGAAGGGGCCCGTGGGGGAGCCGGCACCGGGGGCGATTCAATTGCGTGGCAGACGATTCCGCCCGAGTTGAAAGCGATTTTCGCCGTCGCGCTCTCGCCGGATGGCGGTCGATTTGTGGCGGCCGGCCGCGCCAATCAGGTCGTCGTCTACGACGTGCCGACGGGTCGTGAGGTCGACCGCCTGATCGATCCCGTTTTGTCGGACATTCGGCTCGATGGGCGATTGATGTATCCGGGGGGCGCGGCCGATCGCGACCTGATCCACGCTCTGGCTTTCAGCACCGATGGAACGCTTCTGGCTGCCGCCGGGTATCGATCGGTGAAGCTCTGGAAGCGACCGCACTTCCTGCAGACACAAAACGCAACGCTCGCCGAGGCCCCCACCGCTCTGGCAGTCAGTCAGGACGGAACTCTTGTCGCCATCGCGATGGCCGATCACTCGGTTGTTCTCGGGCGGACCGACGGCGCCGAGCTGCGCAAACTGGCCGGGAGCAAGTCGACGATCGCCGCGCTCGAGTTCGCGCCGGACGGCAAAACCCTTTACGCGGCATCACTCGATCGCACGTTGCGGGCGTGGAATATCGCGGACGGCTCGGTCGGAGCCGTCGTCACGCTGAGCGAGCCGGCCGGCGCGCTGGCAATCAGCAAGGACGGAACGCTGCTGATCACTGGACACGCCGACGGAATGATTCGGGTCTGGTCGACGCACCCCGGAGCGTCGTCGAAACCGGTTCGCAAATGGAAGGCGCACGAAAAGCCGATCACTTCGCTGGCTGTGGTCTTGCCGGCAGGCGAAAAGCTGGCTTCTGGCAGCGAGGACGGCACCGTTCGCATCTGGCAGCTCGCTTCGGCCAGGCAGATTGCGAAGCTCGACTGTCCTGGCCCGGTCACCGCGCTGGCCGTGCGGCCAGACGGGCAGGTCGTCGCGGCGGCAGTCGGAAATCGCGTGCTGCTCGAGTCGTTCGGCGGCGCACCGATCGCAGAGATTCACGGCAGCCTGGCGGCCGAGCGGCGCGTGGCCGAATTGAGCGACGACACGGTGATTACCGGGCAACACGTCGCCGCGGCCGCGGCACGAGTGGCGGCCACCGGGCAGGAGATCAAAGAGCGTCAGGAAGCTCTTAAGAAGACAGCCGAGGCGCAATCAGCCGCCGAAAAAACCCTCGCCGATTTCACCGCCAAGAAAAAAGCCGCCGCCGACGCCTGTGCTGCGGCGACCAAGGCGTCGCAGGGCAGGGCCAAGGACGCGGCGCTGAAAAAGAAAGCCGACGAGGCAGAGAAATCGCTGGCCGCGATCGACCAATCGCAAATGAATGCCGCAAACGCCGCGCAGTCCGCCGCCCGTAGCCACGAAGCCGCGAAGAAGGGGCTGGCCGCGGTCGAAGTAAAGTTGAAGGACCAGCAGACCCAAAAGACCGAACTGGAAGCGGTGAGCGCGGCGGCAGTTAAAGCCTTGGCCGCGGCAAAAGCCGACGCAGCCAAGCGCCAGTTGCCGGTTCGATCGATCGCGTTCTCGGCAGATGGCAGCCAGCTGGCTGTTGCCGGCGACGATCCGGAAATCCAACTTTATGACGCCCGCACCGGACGTCCGCTCGAGGTCCTCACGGGGCATGCGGCGAAGGTCGCCTGCCTTGCTTTCGGCAAGGGCTCCACGCTTGTTTCCGCGGGGACGGACAAACAGCTCATCGCTTGGGAGACGAATCCTCGCTGGACGTTCGCCGGCCGCATTGGGCCCAAGCCCGACGCTCCGCTGGAGCTGGGCGCGTCGGCTCTCGCCGGTCGCGTTCTCTGCCTGGCCTTCAATCACGACGGCACGCTGCTGGCGACCGGAGGGGGCGAGCCGTCTCGCAGCGGCGAGCTCAAGACGTGGAGAATCCCGTCGCTGACGCTCGACCGCGAATTCAAAGAGGCTCACAGCGACACCATCTACGGCGTCGACTTCTCGCGCGACGGGAAGTACCTGGCCAGCTGCGCCGCCGACAAGTTCGTGAAGATCTTCGAGACCCGCACCGGCAAACAAGTCCGATCGCTCGAGGGGCACGCTCACCAGGTTCTCGCCGTCAGTTGGAAGGCGGACGGCTCGCTCCTCGCAAGCGCCGGCGCGGACAACCAGATCAAGGTCTGGAACCTCGAGACGGGCGAGCAGCAACGCAGCATCGCCAGCCACTCGAAGCAGGTCACTTCGATCCAATTTATCGGCACGAGCTTCAACATTGTTTCCGCCAGCGGCGACAAGACCGTGCGGCTGCACCAGGCGGTCGACGGCGACAACTTCCGCACGCTGGAAGGGGCGACCGACTATCTGTATTCTGCGACGGCAACCGCGGACGAATCGGTGATCGCAGCCGGCGGCGAGGACGGCGTGCTCCGACTGTGGAACGGGACGACGGGCAAGAGCCTGGCGACTTTTCCGCCTCCGAAGCCAGACAAAGACTCGGTCCAAGCCAGCGCCGCCAAGCACTGAGTGCGGTGCAACCGAGCGGACTCAGAAGCCATGTCGCACGAGTTGAAAGCCCGGCTGCTGGGTGAGCTGGAATCGGTCGTCCTGATCGATCCGCACACGCACATCAATCCGCTGGCCCCCGCCTCGAAAAGCCTGGCCGACATTCTGGGGTATCACTACTACAGCGAGCTGGCCCATTCGGCGGGCCTTGCGCGAGCGAAGATCGAAGAACCCAACCTGCCCCCCAGGGAGAAAGTGCGACGCCTGGTCGAGTGGCATGGGCCGCTGGAAAACACGATCCAATACAGTTGGTTGCTGGAGATGTGCCGTGAGTTCTTCGACTTCGAGGACGATCGGCTGACGCCGGCCAACTGGGAAGAGCTTTACGAGCGGGCGGCCGCGAAAATGGCCGCGCCCGATTGGGAAGAGCAGATCCTCGCCAAGAGCCGGCTCGAGCGCGTCTTCCTCACCAATGATTTCGACGACCCGCTCGCCGGGTTCGACACGTCTCGCTACGTTCCCTGCCTGCGGACCGATGACCTGGTCTTCCATCTCGCGAAGCCCGCCGTTCGACAGCGGCTCGAAAAGGCGACGGGATTCGAGGCGACTTCTGCGACGCGGCTCACCGCGGCGGTGGGGCGGTTATTTGAGCACTTTACGAGTCACGGCGCCCGCGCCTGCGCGATCTCGCTGCCTCCCGACTTCGAGCCGCAACCTGTTACCGGAGACGCGGTCGATCCGACACTCAAAGCGATCGCATCCGGCCGCGAGCCGAGCGCCGACGAAACGCGCACGCTCGCGAGGTTCGTCTTCTGGCAGTTGGCCGAGCGTTGTGCCGAATATCGCCTCCCCTTCGATTTGATGATTGGCGTCAATCGCCGCGTCTATGAGGAGGGGGTCTTCCAGGGCCAGGACTTGTTCGACCAGCGGACGTCGCTGGTCCAATACCGGCGGTTGTTCAATGCGTTCCCGCAGGTGACGTTTCCGATTTCCGTGTTGGCGCAGACGAGCAATCAGGAGCTCGTCAGCCACAGTTGGATCTTTCCCAACGTCGTGACCAACGGTCACTGGTGGTACTCGAACATTCCGGCGTATATCGAGCTCGATTGTCGCAGCCGGCTGCAGGCGGTGCCGGCGACCAAACAGATCGGCTACTACAGCGATATGTACAAGCTCGAGTTTGCGCTGCCCAAGTTCCGCATGTATCGGCGGGTGCTGGCATCGGTGCTGGCCGAGGATTTCGTCGTCGGCCGCAATTGGTCGGAGACGCGGGCGCTCGAGCTGGGCCGGCTTGTGCTCCGCGGCAACGTCGAGCGAATCTTCGGGCTGACCGGCTGAGCCCAAGCGCCAAAAAATCGGCCATCGCCGCGGTCGGCAGTGCGAAAAAACCGACTGTTGCGGCGGTCATTTCACCGGCCTAGAATCGACTGGCGTGTCTGCGCCGAGGCGCGCAGGCTTCCCACGTGGCGCAGGAGCACGGCCATGCCGACTCTGATGTTGCTTAAGGACGGCGAGGCGATCGGTTTCAGGCTGACCGAAGACGTGACGGTGCTCGGCCGCGCCCCGGAGTGCCAGATTCAGCTCGACTCCAACATGGTCTCGCGGCGCCATGCTCAGGTGACGCGCGATAAAGACTCGTACTTCGTCGAAGACTTGGGGAGCGGCAACGGCACGTTCCTCAACGGCAAGCGGATCAACGAGCGCACCCAGCTCAAAGCCAACGATCGCATCAAGCTCGGACCGATTCTCCTGCGGTTTGAATCGGGGACCGAGCCGCGCGCCGGCACGCGGCCCGACCAGACCGGCAGCATCGAGATCTCTGGCGACGTCACCGCCACGATCATGGAGTCGGCCGACAACACCAGCGGCTTCGGCGTGTTGCAGGTGCAGCCCGAAGCCAAGCTCAGGGCGGTGATCGAGATCGCGCGGGGACTGGCCGGCACCGTCGACCTGGCGGCGATCGTGCCGCTGATTCTCGACACGCTGTTTACGATCTTTCCGCAGGCCGACCGGGGCTGTGTTCTGCTCAAGGATGCCGAGACTGCGGAGATGATCCCCGTCGCGCAAAAGCATCGCAATCCCGACGTCGACGAAACCGTCAAGCTCAGCCGCACCATCTTGAACAAAGTCCTCTCGGACAAGACGGGAATTCTCTCGGCCGACGCCACGAGCGACGCGCGGTTCGAGGCGGCCGCTTCGATCTCGAGCCTCACGATTCGCTCGATGATGTGCGTGCCGCTGTTGGGGCTCGACGGCAACCCGATGGGCATCATCAACCTCGACACGCAAAACGTCCTCTCGCGGTTCACGAAGGACGATCTCGACCTGCTCCTGGCGGTTGCCGGGCAGGCGGCCCTCTCCTACGAAAGCGCGAGGCTCTTGACCTCCCACATGGAGAAGCTCAAGCAAGACAGCGAGATGGCGATCGCCCGCAACGTCCAGCAGGCGCTCTTGCCCAAGACGTTGCCGCAAACCAAGGGCTACGACTTCTACGCCTCGTACGATTCGGCCCTGGCCGTTGGCGGCGATTACTACGACGCGATGCTGTTGGACGACGGCAAGGTCTGCCTCTCGTTTGGAGACGTGGCCGGCAAGGGAGTCCCCGCGTCGCTGGTGATGTCCCGGATTTCCAGCGTCGTTCGCAGCACGCTCAAATACGTCGAAGATGTCGGCGAGGCGATCGGCGCTGTCAACAACCACATGTGCTCAAGCGCCGTCGAGGGGCGGTTCGTGACTTACATTCTCGCCCTGGTCGACACGGTGGGGAACGAGATGCAGCTGGCCATTGCCGGCCACATGTCGCCCATGATCCGCAAGGCGGACGGAACAATCGAGGAATTCGACGAGGAGTCGGTCGGCATCCCGGTCGGCGTCATCGAGGATTACCCCTACGACGTCCTCTCCCGTTCGATCGCGCCCGGCGAAACGGTCCTGTTTTACACGGACGGCGTCAGCGAGGCGATGAATCCGAAGGGCGAGCTCTACGGGGAGAAGCGCGTGCGTGACTTTCTCCGCACGAACAAAGGAAGCGCGGCCGAAATCGGCAAAGCGCTTTTGGCCGACGTGCGAGCCCACGCCAACGGCCGTCCGCAGAACGACGACATCACGATTATGATCTTCAGCCGCAACACCTAGGCGCCTGGCGATCACCTCAGACCCTCTCCCCATTCTGATGGGGAGGGTAGGGTGAGGGGTCTTCGAGTTGGCGATGACCGGCCCACATTTCGGGTGCTGGCGCGGCTCAAGAGCCCTCACGCCGGCCCTCTCCCATCGGAATGGGAGAGGGTGAAAGTGGCCAGCCGTTATTCCAACATGTTCGCCCAGTCTTGCTGGCTACCGCTTGAGCGCCGCACGCAGCCGCTGCTGCTCAGCGACGAACTTCTCCCACCGGTCACCCGCGACGTACTCGATCCAGCCGCTCACGAAGCCCACGCGGTGCCCGCCACCGGACAGCCTCTCGCCGAAGTGGCCCAGCCCGGCCTTGTCCCAGAACAGGGCTAGCTTGGGGTCATCACTCTTTCGTAGCCCCTCGATGTAATGCCACCCGCACGTGTCCGGGGTCAGCAGCTTCCCGTCATCCAGCCGCGCCTGCACTGCGGCCTCGGGGACCGTCTTGCCCCGCAGGAGGTTGGCGGTGACCCACTCGGGAAACTCCCGACGCAGCAGGCTGAGCGACGCCTCGGGTGTTGCCTCCCCCTTGGGGAACCACCCGCCGTGCAGGTCCGCGTATTGCAGCAGGAGGGAAGCGAGCTGCTTGTCGCAGCAGTGACTGCAACCATACGGATAGGTCTCGCGGTACCAGGCATATCCGCCTCCGACCAGTCCGGCGACCACGACGACGGCGACGACCAACCATCGGTAACGCCGTAATGACACGATCAATCCGGGTACCTGCATCGAGGTTGGCCAGCAAACTGTCCGGGTACCGTGCTTCGTATTCGGAGAACTCTGTCGTGATTCTCGGCTTCTGACTTTCTGGAGGCAAGAAGATCGTAGGCGCATTCACTTGATTGCCAGTACCTCGGCCGGCTCTGCCCGACCCTCGGCCGCAACGCCTAGGCGTCGGTTGGATAGCGATTGGGGTTCCAGTCGCGAGCCAGGTCACACAGTCGATCGAGCGTCGCGCGCCAGGGGCTTGCGGCGACGATCCCGGGCAGGCGGAGCATGTTCGCCCGGTCGTCGAGCCAGGTTTCGCCAAAGTGCACGGGTTGCCGGTTGTGCACCCAGAGAGCGTCGCCGCCCAACGCTCGGGCAATCTGCAGCGAGACGGGGAAGTC
>DASPSM010000048.1:0-12851 GCA_035623955.1 Planctomycetaceae bacterium | reverse complement strand
CTCTCGAAGACCGGACCCTCCTGGCCGCGGCGGCGCTCCCCACACCGACGTTCATCCTGAAGGGAATTGCGCCAGCGCCGGGAACGAGTCGCTCCGTCTCGCCTGCGACTCAGTCTGGGGTCGCGCCGATCGACCCGGCCCAGATGCAGGCCGCCTACGGCGTCAACCTGATTTCCTTTGGTGGCGTGCAGGGGACCGGCGAGGGCCAGACGATCACAATCGTCGATGCCTACAACGACCCCAACATCGTCTCCGACGCTCAGACGTTCAGCACTCAGTTCGGCCTGCCGCAATTCAATGTCAGCGGCGGCCCCACGCTGCAAGTGCTCAATGAAACGGGCGGACCCTCGCTTCCCAGCAACGCAACGGCTGGGACTTGGGACGTCGAGGAATCGCTCGACGTCGAGTGGGCCCATGCCATCGCTCCACAGGCCAACATTATCCTGTTCGAGGCCAACACGGCTAATTGGAGCGACCTGCTGAATGCCGAACAGACCGCGGCGGCGACGGCGGGCGTTTCGGTTGTCTCGAACAGTTGGGGCGGCGGAGAGTACGTCACCTATCCGAGCTACGATTCAAGTTTCTTGACGCCTTCCGGCCATCAAGGAGTGACGTTCCTGGCCAGTACCGGCGATGACGGCGCCCCGGCTCTCTATCCCGCTTATTCGCCCAACGTCGTCGCCGTTGGGGGAACCACGCTCAACGTCGCCAGCAGTGGCGATTACCTGTCGGAGAGCGCCTGGACGGATGGCGGCGGCGGTATCAGCATCTATGAGTCCCAACCCGCGTATCAGACGGGCAAGGTCAACGGCACAAGTGCGACCCAGCGGACGGCGCCGGATATTTCGATGGACGCCGATCCGAACACCGGCGTCTACGTGCTCGATTCCTTCTATAGCTCCAGTTATCTCGAAGTTGGCGGGACGAGTTTGTCTTGTCCGATGATGGCGGGGCTGATTGCGATCGCCAATCAGGGACGTGCGCTCAACGGATTGAGCACCCTGGATGGGGAAAGCCAAACACTCCCGGCGCTTTACGACCTGGCGAGCGCGAACTTCCACGATATTACGACCGGCGACAACGGGTGGCCCGCAGGCCCGGGCTACGATCTGGCGACGGGTCTTGGCACGCCGATCGCGAATCTTCTCGTCCCGGCCCTGGCAGGATACCAGTCCACCGTCACGTCGCCGGCTTCGATCACGATCTATGGAAGCAACTCGTACACCTTTTCGGGCGGCTCGATCAGCGTGACTGACCCCGCCGCCACCGGCAGCTCCGACTCGCTTACGCTTTCCGTCGCGAATGGCACACTGACGCTTGATTCGACAGCGGGGCTAAAGTTTGTCTCAGGCGCGAACGGCACGTCATCGATGACGGTGACCGGGACAGAAACGAATCTGAATGCGGCCCTCAACGGCCTTGTCTACACGCCGACCGCGAGCTTCGGCTTCTCCGGTGTTGTGCAAGATTATTTGCAGCTCTCTGTCAACGACGCGAACAACAGCCAGACCGGAATGGCCCGAGTCAACATCACGGTGATCGGTCCGCCGATCGATGACAGCCTTCCGATTTCGACGCCCGTGACGGTCGAAAGCGGCTCCAGCCTGAATATCCCGACCGACGTCTGGGATGCCGACGCCGTGGGCACCTCGACTTCGGATTCGGTCGCGATTGCGGTGGCCGACGGCACTCTTACGCTCGCTTCGACCGCGGGACTGACTTTCGAGTCAGGTTCCAACGGTTCGTCGTCGATGACGGTAACCGGCACGCTGATGAGCCTGAATAACGACCTTGAGGCACTGGTCTATGCGCCGAACGCAGGTTTCACCGGTTCGGATTCGCTGCAGGTTTCAATCACAAACTCGATAGACAATCTAACCGGGTCGGCGACGGTGCCGATCAGCGTCTACTCGGCACCCGCCATCCTGGCGCCGTCGAATTGGTACGCGAGCGAGGACAGCGTGAGTTCGACTTCCTCGAATCCAGTCAGCATTTTCGACCCCGCCGCCTCTGGCACTTCCGATTTGCTCACCCTTTCAGTGGCGAAGGGCTGGCTCACGTTCCCGTCGGCGGTTGGGCTTACCTTCACTTCCGGCTCAAACGACTCGTCATCGATGACCGTGAGCGGAACGGTCGCCAACTTGAATGCCGCGCTAGCCGGGCTCTCCTACACTCCGAATTACGGCTATTTCGGTTCCGACACGATGCATCTCTCGCTTGTCGACGCAGGCAACAACACCGCGTCGACGGTCGCAGTCCCCATTACAATCTCGATCCCCTTGCCAGATGTCACTGTGCTGCAGGACGGGGCCTACGGAGTGGCAGAGGACGGGTTTAATTTCCCGATCCTCTCTGCATTCCGGCTTGAGGACCCGATTGCCGAGGGGAATTCCGATTCGCTCACGCTCTCTGTGACCAACGGCACAATCTCAATCTCACCTGCGTTACTGTTCCCTAACTCCGATGTGACCCTGACCGCCGGGGCCGACGGATCGTCATCGTTCACGTTGAATGGGCCCATAAGCCAATTGAACGGCCTGGCGAGCGAGAACCTCAGATACACTCCAAACCCTGGCTACGCCGGACCCGACTGGCTCAAAGCCTCACTGCTTGATTCGGGCGATGGGCTGTCCGCATCGGGCGTGGCGGTGATCAACGCTGGTCCGGCGGCCTTCGTCTATGCTCCCGGGTCCGCGAACGTGGCTGAGAACGTCCCGTACACCTTTGCCGGCACCGTCGGACTGATTGACGCCGGAGCCGTCGCCACGTCGGACTCGCTGACACTTCAGGCTTATCAAGGTTCGCTGACCCTGGACTCGACCGCCGGGTTGACGTTCACCGCCGGCTCGAACGGTTCAAGCTTGATGACGGTGACCGGCACGCTGGTCAATCTGAACGCAGCTGTCGACGACCTTGTTTTTACGCCGAACTCGAACTACACCGGGATCACGCCGGTGGACATCTCGGCGTACGACTCGGTCGATCGCGGGGGAAGCCATGTCAGCGTGGAACTGCAGGTCGAACCACCGCCAAGCATCACGGCTCCGCCAGGTGTCAGCCTGAATGAGAATAATTCGTACTCGTTTTCCGGCGGATCGATTACTGTGGCGGATTCGTTCGCCGTCGGTAACGGATACGACGACTCGCTTTCGCTCTCGGTAAGCGATGGCACGCTGCTCCTCGCATCAACCAACGGCTTGACCTTCAGCTCCGGCTCAAATGGCTCATCGTCGATGGCGGTGACCGGGACGGTCGCAAACCTGAATATCGCTCTCAACGGATTGGTCTACACGCCAAGTGCGGGTTATAGCGGTGCCGATTCCCTTCACATTTCGCTAAGCGATCCGGGCGACACTTTGTCGTCTTCGGCCGCCGTGGCGATCACTGTGAACGCCCCGCCCGCCGTAACCGCCCCTGCGGCCGCGAGCGTGAACGAGAACGGCTCTTACACGTTTGCGGGGACGATCAGCCTGACGGATTCCGCGGCCGGCAGCGCGCCCGATTCGCTCACGCTCTCGGTCTCGCACGGAACGCTGACGCTGCCGACCACGACCGGATTGACATTTACGACCGGCTCCAACGGCGCGGCTTCGTTCACCGTGACGGGAACGGTCGCCAACTTGAACGCGGCCCTGAGCCGCCTGACTTATGCGCCCGCGACCGGGTACTCGGGTTCCGATTCTTTGGCGATTTCGGTCTCCGATCCGGGCGACAGACTCTCAGCCTCGGCGAGCGTCGCTCTCACGGTCAACTCCCCGCCGGCCATCACGGCTCCGGCGTCGGCATCGGTGACCCTCGGCTCGACGCTGGTCTTTTCGACCGCCAATAAGAACGCGATCACAATCAGCGACGTCAACGCCGGCAGCTCGGCCGAGCCGCTCACCATTACGGTGACCGACGGGACGGTGAGCTTGGGAAGCACCACCGGCATCACCTTTACGTCGGGCAGCAACAATTCGGCGTCGATGTCGATTACCGGCACGTTGGCCAACCTTGATAACGCCCTCAGCGGGCTCGTATTCACGCCAGCCAACGTTGGCAGTGCCACCGTCGTCCTCTCATATACAGACGTGGGCGACGCTCTCAAGGCTTCGGCGACGATCAACATCACCGTCAGCAAAGCCCCAACCAAGCTGGCACTGGGATCGCCCGTGAGTCCCCCGAGCCCAGCACCGGCGGTTGCCGGTGGCAGCGCGCCGAGTGCGCCGATGGGCGCTAGCGTGATCGGGACAACGAGCGACGATCTCGACACTTCGATCCCGCCCGACGCACTCACCCAGTGGCAGGGACTGGCGGCCGCCGTGGACGTGCTGAGCACTTAAGGCGCATGACAGCATCTCGGCCTCTTCTGCAGCCAACGCCGACACCGAGCCGTGGGCCGAATGCTGTCACGAGATGCCTATTGCGAAGCCCCGTCGTCCGCCCTTAGTCTGGATGATTCTGTCTGGAACGACTCTGTCTGCACGACTCGGTCGGGATGACGCCTCGACGTGAACTGCCAGACTGGGTGGAGCATCGGCATCCACGCCGGGACCATTTCACGCCCGATTGCAAACACTGTCGGCAAGAATCCCTTGAATTTGTCGTCTCACTCGCCAGGAGATTGCATCATGCGCGCGGCGCTTGCGGCCGTTTCGTTCGTTGGTTTGTCAGCGTTGCTCGGCTCTGCAAATGCGCGGGCCGATGCGCCAATCAAGACTCCGACAGTCAAGACTCTGACAGTGCAGGACGTCTTCAACCTGCAGCTCCCCGCTGATCCGCAGATCTCGCCGGATGGTCGACGAATCATCTATGTCCGCCAGTTCAGCGACATCATGGCCGACAAGCGGCATTCCAACTTGTGGATTATCAATACCGACGGCACTCAGCATCGACCGCTGACAACGGGCAATTTCAACGACAGCTCCCCCCGCTGGTCACACGACGGCACCCAGATCATTTACACCTCCAATCGCGACGGCGGTGGGCAAATTTACCGCCGCTGGATGGATTCCGGTCAGACTGCAAAGCTGACCAATCTCACGGCCGAACCCGCCGGCATCGCCTGGTCACCCGACGATCGGTGGATTTCGTTCACGATGTTCGTGCCGGAGAAGGGGCCCGAACTTATTCAGATGCCAGCCGCTCCGGAAGGGGCGAAGTGGGCTGAGCCGGCAAAGGTCATCGACCGTCTGATCTACCGCTTCAATGGCGCCGGCTATCTCAAGCGAGGCTACACGCATCTGTTTGTCGTTCCGGCCGACGGAGGCACGCCGCGACAGATTTCGGAAGGCAAGTTCCACCACGGCGGACTGGCCTTCCAATCGAGCGAGGCCGTTTGGACACCCGACGGCAAGTACCTGTTAATGTCCGCCAACCGCCATCCCGATTTCGAAAGCGACCCTATCAACACTGAGGTGTACGAATTCGCGGTGGCCGACGGCTCGGTCAAGGCGCTCACCAACCGAAAAGGTCCCGATAACAACCCCGACATTTCGCCCGACGGCAAAAAGATCGCCTACGTCGGTTTCGACGATCGCTACCAGGGCTATCAGGTCCGCCAGCTTTACGTCATGAATCGGGACGGCAGCGACAGCCGGCTCCTTTCCGGCTCGTTTGATAACGACGTTCAATCGCCGCACTGGGCCCCGGACGGGAAGGGGATCTACTTTGCGTCTTCCGTGCATGGCAACACGGGACTTTATTTCATCGACCTCGAGGGGCATCTGCGGCAGCTTGTCGGCGACATCGGATCGTCGACGAGCGCTTATGGCGGCCTGCCCATGTTTTCCGTCGCGAAGGATGGCACCTTTGCCACGACGCACACGCGACCCGATGTGCCGGGAGAAATCGCCACGGGCACGAAGGCCGCGCCCGGGCCCAAGGTGCTGACCAACGTGAATGAGGGCCTGCTTTCGGGCAGGAAGCTCGGGCAGGTCGAAGAGATCTGGTACGAGTCCTCGAAAGATCACCGCAAAATCCAAGGCTGGATTCTCAAGCCCCCCGGATTTGATCCCAAGAAGAAGTATCCGCTGATCCTCGAGATCCACGGCGGGCCCTTTGCCAACTACGGCGATCGCTTTGATTTGGAAAAACAGCTGATGGCGGCGAAGGGCTACGTGGTGCTCTACACCAATCCACGGGGCAGCACCAGCTACGGCGGCGAGTTCGGGAACCTCATCCACCACGCCTATCCGGGCGACGATTTCGCCGATTTGAACTCCGGCGTCGATGCGGTGCTCGCCCGCGGCTACATCGATAAGGACGAGCTCTATGTCACCGGCGGGAGCGGCGGCGGCGTGCTCACCTGCTGGGTCATTGGTCACACCACTCGCTTCCGCGCGGCGGTCACCGTTTACCCGGTCATCAACTGGTACAGCTTCGTGCTCACGTCCGACATCGGCGGCTGGATCTACAAGTACTGGTTCCCCGGCTTGCCGTGGGACAACGTCGCCCACTACGAAAAGCGATCGCTGCTGTCAGTCGTGAAAAATGTCAAAACGCCGACGATGGTTTTGACCGGCGAACTCGATTATCGCACGCCGATGTCCGATTCCGAGCAGTATTACCAGGCACTCAAGCTGCTGGGCGTTGAAACCGTGCTTGTCCGCGTTCCGGACGAACCTCACGGAATCCAGGTGCGCCCCAGCCACCACGTGGCAAAGATTCTGTACATCCTCACCTGGTTCGATAAACATCGAAAAGGCAAGTGACAGCGTGGGCAGTGCTATCCCCACGTACGGAGTCGTCGTCTCCACCGCAGTCGATCTCAGCACCCCCGGCGCCGGCGCACGGTGCGCACTCTTATTGTCGCCCTGATTGTCCGTCTCAGCACGTGCGGTGCCCCGGTTGGTTTTTGAAAAACCGTCGAATTTTGCCGTTCGCAGAAAACGCTTGAGATTGTGGCAACCGAAACAGATCGCGAATCGGCTGCCCGGCAGGCGAGTTCGGGTTCGATTCGTCGAAATTGAGCGGGTTGCACGTCGTCGATCCACCGGTCGGTTAACAACCGTCAGTACCGATTCTTGTGAACCGAAGCGTTACCAAGTTCTACGGCTAAGTACCTTTGCTGGCCGTTGGCTAATGGCGAACTGGGGAGGCGCGGCAAAGAGTGCGGCCAACCGCGCTCGCCCCGCGAATTTCAGCGTCACGAGAACCCAAAAAGCCATCTCTTTCCCAATCATCTCGCCAGAAGTCGTCGCAACGATCTGCCGATTAAATCACCGGCTCTCAACCCGGACCTGGGCTCGGTAATGACGAGCAGCCGGAACGGAGAGGTCCTACCTGTCGGGACAGCAGTTGGGCCGATTGATAGGCCCTGCTGTCCTACCGCGGCCTTGTGCAGGTCCGTGACCGACTCGTATCCGCCACGGAGCTGCCGGAGCTAAACGAGGTGCCGCAAGCGCGCCGGCCCGACCTGCCTAGGAATTTCCGCCCGATGCATACCGCTGGCGTCGACTATCGTCGGGACATTGACGGCCTTCGGGCAATCGCCGTCGTAAGCGTGGTCTTATGCCACGCCGGCCTCGGTCTTTCTGGTGGGTACGTCGGTGTGGACGTCTTTTTCGTGATTTCCGGGTATTTGATCACGAGCTTGATTCTCAAGGAGCTTGAACAAGGAACGTTCTCGCTCGCGGGATTTTGGGAGAGGCGAATCCGTCGCATCCTGCCCGCTTTGCTGGTCGTCGTATTCACCACGATAGCCATCGGCTGGTTCGTGCTGATGCCAGACGCTTACACCTCGCTCGGCAAGTCGGTCGTTGCACTCGCCATGCTTGCCTCCAACATGTTGTTCTGGCGGGAGACAGGCTATTTTCAAGCGCAGGCTGAAGAGAAGCCCCTGCTTCACACATGGTCGCTGGCGGTTGAAGAACAGTTCTATCTCTTGGTGCCTGTGTTTTTTCTTCTGTTTGCTCGCCGCAAGAATTTACGTGGAGCATTCTTTCTGTTGGTTGTGGTCTCGATTGTGAGCTTTGGCTTCAGCATCTACGGAGCCCGATATTCGGCATCGGCCTTTTATCTGCTTCCCAATCGGGCATGGGAACTTCTGGTCGGCGCGTTGTTGGCCCGTCTACCAGTGAATTTGCAGACGGCGTTGCCTCGGGCAAGGGATTTGGCCGCGGCGATTGGACTTTCAATCATCGTGATTCCTTGCTTTCTCTACGACAAGGAGACCCGGTTTCCGGGACTCGCCGCACTTCCGCCAGTCTTGGGAGCAGCTCTGGTTATTTGGAGTGGGAATGCGGCAGCGGGAATCCCGAGGCCGAGTCGGCTGCTGGCGTGCCGTCCGATCGTCTTCATTGGCCTGATCTCCTACTCGCTGTACCTATGGCATTGGCCGCTGTTCGCCTTTGCTAATTATCAAAGCATCAAACCGCTCGCGAATGCCGAGCGGCTTTTCCTGGTCGCCATAAGCTTCATAGTCGCCATTCTTTCGTGGCGTTATGTTGAGCGTCCGTTCCGCAGCCGCAGGCTGCTCGTGTCCCGCCGACAGCTTGTGGCAGCTGCGGTCTTGGCTCTCCTGGGCACGCTGGGCATTGGAACGGCGCAGTGCTTGAACGTGTTCCCCGCGAGGCGATCGCCGTCATCCATACTGCCTCGAATTTTCGCGGATACAGGTCAAAGGGACGCCCGTTATCTCAGAGAGATGAATCCAAGTGATGTCCCCGGAAATTTGGTTCGTATCGGCGATGCCGATGCTCCCGCGGAGCTCTTGGTCTGGGGCGACAGCCACGCGATGTCGGTCTTGCCTGCCATCGAGTCGGCGTGTTTAGACGCGAAGATCTCGGCCCAAGCCGCGACGCACTCCTCGACGGCTCCCGTAATTGGATACGTGTTTCCTTGCCAATGTGCGGCGGACGAAGAACAGGCCGCTCGCTTCAACGCCGCCGTGATGGAGTATGCCCGCTCCGGGGCTATTCGCGCAGTTGTGCTTGTTGGCTATTGGGAGCATTACGGAGACAAGAACGGTGCCGAACTCTCGGACGCGATCTCAAATACGGTCGGCGCGCTTCAGGCCAGTGGCGTTTGCGTCTACTTTATGAAGGATGTTCCGGCTTTCGGTTTTGACGTTCCCAGGACGCTAGCCCGTTACAGCCAAAATGAAATGGATCTCTTTCAGCTTGGAATCACACCGACGGACTACCCCGCAACGAATCGATTTCAATCCTCGATCCTGGCGAAACTGCGAGAACGAGGGGTCCAAATTCTCGACCCAGTGCCAATCCTCCAGGCGCGGACAAAATCTTTAACCATCCTGCCGTTCGATTCTGGAGGATCGTTTTACTGCGACAAGAATCACCTGAGCACCTATGGCGCGCTGGCCATCAAACCGCTCTTTGTGCCGGTTGTGGCCGCGATAGCCGGTCAGCGCGCGAAAGTCGCTCAGCGTGCACCTTCCTCAGTGAATTGAACGCATGCGTGTGGGAATTGCTCGCGCCAATTTCGCGCATGAGCTTCGTAACGATCGGCACGTTACCGCCTGCTTAGGTTGCGATGGTCGAGACAGCCGAATTTGAGTGGTCTCGAAAAATCTTGCTTTGAGACGCGGGATTTCGGCCGGATGCAGCGGTCGACATATCGCCGAGTTTCTGAAACCACGGCGAGGCGTTTTCGGCACCGTCCGGAGCGGTCCTCAAAACCGGTCGTTTTTTTGTCGCCGCGGAAATCGTTTGAGTTCTCTGAGAGGGCTTCGCCGACGGTGCCCAACGGTCATTCAGGCCGGCAACGTGTGGCCAGGGCGATTCGACGTTGGTCCCTTCGGAGTTTTGCAGCGAACTCTTTGGGCAGACAACGGGCCGCTAACGTCGCGGTCGTGTCGTCATGCTCGAGAGCAAAGCCTCGAGCCGACAGCCACGAGGGAAGTGAGGACGGTTCCCAGCCAAAGCGCCAAGGTTCCCCAGCGCGAGCCACAACATGCCGGATCAGCCGCTCACTCAAGGACATCGCTCGCACCGTCCAGCGAGAAGTAGGTAAAAGCGAGAACGGAACCGTTGGCGAGCAGCTCGCGGAGCATGGCGAATGTCTCCTCAACGACGCTCTCGGAGAGGTAGACGCTGACTCCCTCCCACACGACGCAACCGCGCTGCCCCGGCTGGTAGCCAATCTCGGCCAGACGTGCCGGTAATAACTTAAGCGAGTCGCGCTCAAAGTCCCAAGCCAGCAATGTTGCACAGTCCTCGACGAACGTACGTTTTTGCGCCTGCGTTGCCGGGTGGTCCACCTCAAATACCCGAAGCCCGAGTTTCCTCAAACGCAGGGCTCTGGCGTCGAGCCCCGCGCCGAGCAGGACTAACTGTTCTCCTCCTGACTGAGCAAAGCGGACAATTTCCTGATCGAGTGCGAACGTCCGCACCTGCATATAGAGGAGCCACCGCCAAGCTGGTCGGGACAACCACTGCGCTAAGAACGGCCTCGTCTCTGCAAGCTGGCGAAGGCGCCGATGTCTCGTCCATTCGGCTCCCCAGGGGTCATCGATCAACCGGGCCGGAGATGGGAGGAACGTCCCAAGCCCCCGCAACGCAGCGACGTGTTCGGCGGTTCGACTTGGTCTTTCAGCGCGCATCTCTCCGGCTCGTTCGAGCGAAACTCGTTCTTGTTCTTGAGAAAGTGGGCATGTTGACGTCTTCTCTTCGCGGGTAGGCTGAACTCTGATTTTAACAAATGGATGGAAGCAGGAGGCACTCGCGAAGGTGGACAAGCAATTCCCCTTTGACTTCCGCCGGCTGCCACGAGAGCTGCTCTGCACGGGCGCTGCATGCTGGCGGTCTCAATTGTCAGTCGCGTCGTCGCTTGACATTGTGGGATGGATTGCCGGCGGCGATTCGCAAAGCGATCACGACGCTGCTTGAGTGCCACAACTGATTTAGCGAGAAGCGCAAGTGGTGTTCGCGCCCGCCGGCCCGGTATGAGGGACCCGTGTAGATGTAGACCTAGCCGACAAGATCGGTTGCTCGGCTCTGGAAAGCGGTCCATTTTCGCCGATTTCAGAATACGGTTGAGATTGTGGGATCGACGCTGTGTGTGACGACCCGTTCCTGCGCTGCGATGGGGGCCGCGTCGCTTTCATGCAAAGAAAGCCGCCGAGGCGGAGCAAACCCCGACGGCCACCGGACGTCGGCCGACCCGGCCCCGCGAGGCGGACAAATCGAGAACGAGCTTCGATGACTAAAACGCATCTGTCACCGGCGCGTGACCGCGGTAGCTTTGAAGGCGGCACAGCACGGTGATGCTGGTGTTCTCGCTGATCATTCGGGCCGACGCATCGCACAGCGCGATGCCGACGGCTTGCGGATGGAAGCTGTACCAGTTCGTCGCCAGCAAGTTGATGCAGTTGAGGAAGCAGATGGGCTGCGTTCGGGCCTGGGCGTTGGTCTCACAACAAGCCCCGCCCGCGTACGTGCTTCCGCTGAACTGCCAGAACGCACTGTCGAAGCAGGCCCAACAGCCGCCGGAATTCACCACGGCGTTCCATTGATAAAGCAGCGGCCCGGTCGACTGCAGCGATGTCAGCTTTTTCCCGCGCACCCAGAAGTCGGGGCGTCCAGCCAATTCGGCGAACATGACTGTGGTCGAAGTTCCGTCCACGATCTTGTCGATCGAGACGCCGATTTCCTCAGCATTCATCGCTCCAGTGGGACTGGCTTCGGGTCTGCAACAGTTTTGCACGAGGTAGGCGACTCCGATCGCCGTACTCGGGTCGTAGCCGGTCGATGCCGCATAGTCCAAGGCGCCGACCATCTCCCCCTTCCCGTACAGCATCCAGCGACAGGGAGCCAGGGCGCAGCACTGAAGAGTTTCCACCTCTTTGAACGGATTCTGCGTTCGCGGCGACGAGGGGCACACGTAGGCTGGAATGACCTGCGCTCCCGGACGCGTCACCGAGCACGAGTCCAGGCAGGGGCAGGTCTCGTTCTTGTAAAGATAGGGCGGGATGTTCGGCGGCCGGTTTGGTGGCACGGGGAGGCAGCCACAATAGGTATAGCACTTCAGCGGTATCGGATGCTCGCAGCAGGGAGGGAGCATGGGATTGTTGAAGCAGATTTGGCGGTAGACGTTGACCGCCTCGAGTTCGGCGAGCAATCGTTCCCCCCAGTAGTGCCAGTTGAAGGAGGTGAAAAACAGGAATGGCTGGCAGCAGCACGATCTGGAAGAGGAATACGTCATCGCCGGCGCAAAGGAATTATTCCGGTCGTGGTAGTTGTGATTGGCCAGTGCCAACTGCTTCAAGTTGTTGCGGCACTGAGTGCGACGGGCCGCTTCGCGCGCGGCTTGCACCGCCGGCAGCAAGAGCGCGATCAGGACGGCGATGATGGCGATCACCACCAAGAGCTCGATCAGCGTGAACGCGAGGCGCTTCGCCATGGCGATTGGCCCTTTTCCCGCGATTCGAAGCGTGTTCGTGGCAGGCTCGGCGACGTACTTGCCTTTTGCATCCAGATACGACGGCCGGGGAAGAAACTTACATCCCTTGCTCGAGTTTTTCGGATGTCGTTGTCGTCAGCGGTCCCGACGTGGATGGACTCGTTTTTCCTAAAATCTGCTGCACTTCGGCCGTGAGTTGTTCGAGGTTCCAGAGCAGCACCTCGCGCGAGCCTCGCACGAACGCGGCCAGCCAACGGCCGTCGGGAGCGATGCGGGCCGACGAGATCGCGCCTCGGTGAGGCTTCAGAGCGAATCGCAGGGCAACGTCGGACGGCGAGCGGACGTCGAAGACGCGGATCTCACCGTCTTCGCAACCGGTGATCAACAGGTTGCCCTGTTGGGCAAGCGCGACAGCGTCCACACTGCCACGATGACCGGTGATTTCCGCGAGTCTGGTCCCTGAGGGAATTTCCCGGATTTCGACCTTTCCGTAGAGCGTTCCCAGCACC
>DASPSM010000040.1:0-5287 GCA_035623955.1 Planctomycetaceae bacterium | reverse complement strand
CAAGCCGACGACTTGTCGTCGGTTCCGGAACGACAGCAGAGCTGTCGGCTTGGGAAAAGTGTGTCTCAACTCGAAACTTCCATCGTGCAATGTTCAACCGGTGCTAATTCATCGACTTGCGCTCGTTAATGCAAAATGTTCTGAAGCCCTGGGCTATTGTGTGGCGCCCTCTGGCGAGGGCTCAAAGGCAGGCGCACCCGGTCCGTCGGGGGCGGTTTTTCTTGTTCCACCCTCAGCCGGGCTCACGACGCGCGGCGAATCTGCGGAGTTTGCAGACGCGCTTTGACCAGATCGATGTGTTCGCGCAGCGTGTAATGCAAGCTGGCGAACCCGGTGGGCAGGCGCAGGTGGTTGGCCCGCTCCTCCAGGCGATTCAGACGGACCAAGAGATCCTCGGAGACTTTTCCGCCGGTGGCTTCCAGCTCCAGCTCGATGAACTTGAGCTCCCCGTAAAGCCGGAAAACGCGTCGCCGCATGCTCCAGTCGTAAAGCGCCGGCGCCACGCGCAACAGCGGGTAGGCGACGCCGACCACCGGGATCAAAAGGACCAGCACCCGCCCCACAAACACCGCCAGCCAGAACGGCAAATAGCGCTGCAGGAACGGGCGGCCCGATTTGTAGAACTGCTTCGCTTCGGACGAAAGCGGAACGTCGAATTGCTCGGCGGCGGGGAATTGCCCCGATTGATGGAAGACTCCCGCCCGCGAGTGCACGTCGGTCGCCGCCTCCATGAGCAGAGACTGGATCGCCGGATGCAGATCGCTGCGCACGACGAGGCTCGTTTTCGGAGCCAGAAGCGTCACGTCTTTGGGCGGCCGGTCGGCGGTCAAACTGCCCAGGCCGGCCGGCAGCGTCAGCGCGTTGAGGTACGGGTAGAGGGCGACGAACGCTTTCGCGCGCGGCACGCTCGCCAGCTCGACGTGCGAGTCGGCCAGCAGTCGGCGCACGATCGGCGCCTCCCACGACGCGACGAGAAAGGCCGCTCCGATCTTCCCCGCCAGCAGTTGCTCGCCAGCCTCTTCCATGGACAGGGGGAGAAGCTCGGCCTCGCCCGGGCCGATTCCGTTTCGCGAAAGGACCTCCAGGGCAATCGCCCGTGTGCCGCTCCCTTCCGGACCGATCGACACCTTGCGTCCGCGGAGCCCCTCCAAATGCAGGCCGGGAGCCGCCCCCTGGTAGAACAGCCACATCGGCTCGTAAGACACGGTGCCCAGCGACACGAGGTTGGGCGACTTCCGTTCGGTCGTGAGGCCATTTTGCACGAACGCAACGCTGACACCCGACTGCGAATCGTTGAGGCGCTGCAGATTCTCGACGGCCCCCGCCGACTGCATCAATCGCAGCTCGACATGCGAGCGCGCGAGAATTTTCCGGTAGCGCTGGGAAAGTTCATCATAGGCCCCTCCCGGCGCTCCTGTACTCATCACCACCACGCGCGGAGGGAAGGGCCCGACGTAGACGATGGTCGCGACCAGCGCGCCCAGAATGATTAAAACCGCGCCGACGTAAAACCACCGCGCGGCCGGGCGCATTGCCGGTTTGTCGAGTTGGCTCGCCATGCTGCTCCCTCCTTGTGACGACCCTTTTCGAGCTGCTCACACCGTCGAGGCCCTGGTTTTAGGTGCAGAGTGCGTTCGATGGCAAGCCCTTTAAGGCCCGCACCGGCGCGCGAGCCCGCGACGGGGCTTCCGGCTCCTACCCCCGGCGGCTCCTCCTGCGTACGATGCATCCAGTCGAATCCAGCGATCAACTTGTCAAAGGAGCGACCCATGGCGACTTCATCATCGGCCAAAAGCGTGGCGGAACAAATCGTCGACGTCCTCACGGCAATTGCCGGGCCGCATCCCGGCTTCCGGCGGGCCCACGCCAAAGGGATCGTTTGCACCGGCAGCTTCATCGCTGGGCCCGAAGCGCGGCGAATCAGCAAGGCGGCGCATCTTCAGGGTCAGTCCGTCCCCGTGACGCTGCGCTTCTCGAACGGCGGCGGCGACCCCAACGCGCACGACGGCGTGCCCGACGCGCGTGGCCTGGCCGTGAAGTTTTCGCTCCCCGACGGGAAGAAGACCGATATCGTGTCGATCAACAACGAAGCCTTCCTCGGGCGCACGGGCGAGGATGTTTTGGCGTTCTTCAAGACGAACCTTCCCGATCCCGCCACCGGCAAGCCCGATCCTCAAGCCGTCCCGCGCTTTCTGCAAAACCATCCTGCGACGGCGGCGTTCATCGGACGCCTGATGCAGAAACCGATTCCGGTCAGTTTTGTGCAGACGATGTATCACGGAATTCACGCCTTTCGCTTCACCGCGGCCGATGGGAGCAGCCGCTTCGGCCGCTATCGCTTTATCCCCGAAGCCGGCGAGGCCTATCTCAATCCCGAAGAGGCCGGCACGCGCGACGCGAATTTTCTCTCCGCCGAGCTGAAAGCCCGACTGGCCAAGGGGCCGGCAGCCTTCCGCCTTAGTCTGCAAATCGCCGAGCCGGGCGATCCGACCAACGACGGCACGGTAATCTGGCCGGCTGAGCGTCGGGTGGTCGAGTTGGGCCGGCTGCAGATCGACGCCGTCTCCCCAACGAGCGCCGCCGACGAGCGGCGCCTGATCTTCGATCCGATCAAAGTCACCGAGGGGATCGATCTCTCCGACGACCCGCTCCCCGCGGTGCGCTCGGCCGCTTATTCGATTTCGTATGAGCGGCGGACGAAGGAGATGTGACGGCGGGCGCGGCAAATCGGCTTGAGGCCTTGAGGCGACGCGACTGGTCTTAGAATGAGGCGAGCGGACTGCGCTGACAAAGGAGGATGAATCGCCCGCTTGCCGATTTCGTGGAACTGATCGAGACGATCCTTCGTCGAAGTTCCAGAGTGAATGGGCGCTCGGAGGCGATTTCCGTGCGGTACGTCGTGCGCGCTTGGCTGCTACAAACTCTCTGCCTTGTCGTGGTGCTTCCTGCTGGCGCGTCCGGCGACGAGCGGCTGGACACCGAACCGCTGGTCCGCATCGCGGTGCGCCACGGCGTGCCGATGCCGCCCAACACAGCGCCCCTCGTTCTTGCCGGAACGGGCCAAACACCGGAGGTTTATTCGCCGGCGTTTCTCCTGGAGGCGCGAGCCGACGGGAGCGCGCTCGTCCTGAGGGGCTTTCGACGGGAGGCCCTGTCGCGAAACGATCGCCGTGATCCCGTTTGGCGTCCCTTCACTTCAAAGATGGCGAAAGTCGATTTTCATCGCATTTCGACGTTCGTAACCGCGGTCCAGTTAGCGCAACGCGGGGATGAAGAGACGGCGCAGCTTCTGTGGAAACAAGTTGTCGATGTTCGGGAGTGGTCCGATCGAAAAACCGATCAGCACCACGCTTACGAGACTGAACCCCCCGCGCTATTCCTGGGCCGCTGTATTCTCGACGACCTTCGCTCGGCCTACTGGCGACCGGGCGCGGATTGGCGGGAAATCAATCGACGCCGACGGGCGCTCACGAAAGAGATTTTTAATCTCGATTGGGACGCGCGCGCGACGATCTACGGCGATTTGCTTGAGACGCTCTACGCCAGACCGCCCGAGCGCAGCTCGGTCGAAGCCCTGCTCCTCGCCTGGTCACGGCGACCTCATGACCACGAGCCCTACTGGTATTTTGACGAGGGCGATCCGTGCCGCGACAGTCGCCCCGAGGCGCCGGCTCGCGAAATCCTCTTACGCGGCTTCGATGCAATCCCCGATTTGCTGAAACTCGTGGGCGACCAGCGGCTCACGGCGCATCAAACGCAGATGGGCGAAGATTACCGAGTCAATCCACGCGTCGGGGACCTGGCGCAAAACCTCCTGAGCGAGATCACAGGCCGGATCGCGAACGATGGCACCGGGGGAGCGCACGCGTTTTGGACCACCTGGTGGGAAAGGGCGCGCACGCGACCTGAAGCCGATGTGCTTCAAGAGGCCGTTTTCTCCCGGGACCGCCAAAAGATCACCGGCGTCAACGAAGGCCCTGCCCGAATTCTGGCACACAAGTACCCGGCGCGATTGGCCCCCCTTTTCGACGAATTCGTCGAGTCCGCCTCACCGCAAGCACAGCCGTTTTTCTTGGCCGAGGCGATGATGGCCTCTTCGCTACCCGAAGAGACCAAAATGCGCGTGCTCATCGCGGGAGCGGCGAAGGGATCGCTGGAAAACAAACGGTCCCTGCTCCAAATCCTCGCGAAGACCGACTCGCGAAAGTGTGCCGAGCTTGTTCTGCCGATCCTCCGCAATCTGCCAGTCGACTCGGACGGACCGTATTGGACGTGTGCACCGGCGCACTTCAGCCACGTCGTAATGCAAATCGAGGACGACGAGGTCTGGCGCGTGTTCCTCGCGGCCGCCAAACGCAGCAGCGTTGGGCTGCGGCTCGAAATGATGAACCCAATGGACTACGGCTACATCCGCGATAAGAATCGCGACCGTCGTCTCGCCTTTCTCGCGGCATTTCTCGACGACGCCACTGTTCGACGGCTGCCGGCGCATCAAGGTTTTGGGCTAGAAGGCAAGTTTGACGGTCCGTGCGCCGCGTTCACCTTTCCGGAAATCGAGGTCCGAAACTCCGCAGCGATGGAACTCGCGTGCATTCTCGATATGTGCGACTCGGCCGATTCTTCGTGGACAAGCGCTCAATGGGCAGGCCTGCGGGCGAAAGTGCGCGCGAAACTCGCACGCATGAAGCTTCCGAATCTCGAAGCGTCGCCAGCCGGTCAATGATTTCTCGCGACCTTCACAAGCGGCTGACGAAAGTGTGACGAAGAACTGCTGTCGCAAAGACCGGCTTTCGACGGCGGCTCTTCGCAAGAAATTGCAATTTCGACGCCCGCGCGTCAGAGTAGCGGCTCGGTTACCTTGCGCGACTCGTCTTAAAATCAGGGGAGCGTGGCCATGGTTTCCAAGCGAATGCGTGCTGCCTTTGTCCGCGGTTTCAAGCAACCGCTTGTGATCGAAGAGGTGCCGGTGCCGGAGGTCGTCCCCGGGCGCGTGCTGGTCAAACTTGCGGCCTGTGGCGTGTGCCACACCGATCTGCACGCGGTCGACGGCGACTGGGCGTTCAAGCCGAGCCCTCCGTTTATCCCCGGGCACGAAGGCGTCGGCCACGTGGCCGCCGTGGGGAGCGGTGTCCGCTCGGTCAAAGAGGGGGATCGCGTCGGAGTGCCCTGGCTCTACACGGCCTGCGGCCATTGCCGCTACTGTCTGACGGGATGGGAGACTCTCTGTCGATCGCAGCAATGCACCGGCTACACCGTCAATGGCTGCTTTGCCGACTACGTGCTGGCC
>DASPSM010000900.1:0-2528 GCA_035623955.1 Planctomycetaceae bacterium | reverse complement strand
GGTGCTGTGAGAGGAACAGCTCGCGATCGAGCGCTTCGCCCCGGTCGATCCGCTCGAGATACTCCCTGAGGGCGGCTTCGATCCGCGAGTCTGTCGATCCTGCCGCTGAGGAGGACTCGCCCAAGGGTCGACTCCCGATTTCCGGCGTCGGTCAAACGCGAGCCGCGCCGGCTATTCTCAGGCACAAGAGATGCGCGAGAACCTGCGTGAACCGCCCATGATTTTGCGGCAAAGCCTCGCGAAATGCCAGATGCCGCCACCGCGTGTTCAAACTGCCACGGCAGGGTCGTCTCCCAGCCGGACCCAATCGGTCACGTAGGGTCGGCAACGGTCCAGATCATACGTTGTCAGCGTCCGAACCAGGGATGGCTCCTCATTCAAGTACAGCTCGATGTAGTAGACGATTTTAACCACCGCCCCCCGGCCACCGGCACGCTCGGCAATGTGCCAAACGACCCAATCGGAGCCGGCCGTTCCTTCCCGAACGCTGGAGGCGACTGCCCAATCACCCGACTGAATGGATTCGCGAACCTTCGAGCCGGTCGTTTCGTAGTCGACCAGGTCGATCGAAGCCAAGGTTCCCACCTTGGTGATATCCCGAATATCGCCCAGGCCGGCGCAGCGGTCGAGCAGCATCTTCATGACGCTGGCATCGTCCGATGACGCGTCTTTTTCTATCGGGGTCGATCGGTAACGGGCCAAGGCCTCTCGCAATGCGTCGATCTCGTCGGGATCGAGATTGGGCAGCATCCCCGCGCCTCCCGTCATTCGCGCGACGAAACTTGATTGCTGCTGCGTTGCTTCTGCGAGCTGCAACCTCTGGACGACTCGCAGTCCCGACACACTCCAGCGGGCAGAGACCAATTCCCAGCGAACGGCGACGATATCCGTCCAGCGGTAACGCCAGGTCTTCAGCAGAGCTTTCACTTCGACGCCGGCGCTATCAAACACCACGGCGCCGCCGGTGCCAACGGCCCGCGAGAAGGCCAAGAGCCAAATCGCCGCCGAGACAACGAATGCCAGCACAGCCTGGGCTTCGCGAGTGAAGAGCGCGACGAAGGTTACCGGGACCATCCAGAGGCTGCAGAGAACCAGCGTCAGCAGCCGCAATCTCCAATCGCTGCGCGAGTTGCGTCCCAGGACTCGACGATCCGGACTGGCCGCGCGCTGCTGCATTTCGGATCCCTCGCGCTTCGAGGTACACCGCACTGCCGGAAACGCAGAAGGGCGGCGATCGGATCACAAAGCGAGAGCCTCCACCACCCGCGACCCCATCTCCTCCGTGCCAATGCTCGGGCCGTCGGCGGCGATGTCTTTCGTACGGTAGCCCTGGTCAAGAACCGTGTTGACGGCCGTTTCGATCGCGGCCGCCTCTTTCTCCAGGCCGAGCGAGTGGCGCAGCAGCATCGCGGCGGCGAGGATGGTCGCCAGCGGATTGGCAATGCCTTTGCCGGCGATGTCGGGGGCCGAGCCGTGGATTGGTTCGTAGAGGCCGGGGCCGCTGGAGCCGAGGGAGGCTGACGGCAACAGGCCGAGCGAGCCGGGGAGCATCGAGCCTTCGTCGGTGAGGATGTCGCCGAACATGTTTTCGGTCACGACCACGTCGAAATCGCGCGGCCGCGAGATCAGATGCATGGCCATCGCGTCAACGAGCACCACGTCGTAGGCGATCTCGGGGAATTCGCTCTTCATCACGCGAGCGGCGACCTCGCGCCACAACCGCGAGACCTCGAGCACGTTGGCCTTGTCGACCGAGGTGACTTTTTTGCGGCGGGCCCGCGCGAGCTGCCCGGCGAGCCTCACGACTCGCTCGATCTCCTCGGTCGAGTAGATCATCGTATTCCAGGCCTGCTCGCCGCTCGGGTGGGGCCGCCGGACCGCTTCGCCAAAGTACAGACCGCCGGTCAACTCGCGGATGAAGAGGATGTCGACCCCCTCGACGATGTTCCGCTTGAGGGGCGAGGCGTCGATGAGCTGGCGATGCGCGGTGATCGGCCGCAGGTTGGCGAAGAGCCCGAGTTCCTTGCGAATCTTGAGCAGCCCCGCCTCGGGCCGCGTCTTGGCACGCGGATCGTCCCACTTCGGCCCGCCGACCGCCCCGAGCAATACGGCCTGCGACGAACGACACTCGGCCAGCGTTCGCTCGGGCAGCGGATCGCCAAATTCATCGATCGCGCCGCCGCCGATCGGACACGTTACGAACTGGAACGTGTGGTGAAACAGCTCAGCCACCCGACGCAGCACACGCTCGGCCTGGGCGACAACCTCGGGTCCAATTCCGTCGCCGGGGAGCAAGACAATCTTGGCGTTCATCGGACGGGGATTCTCACGGAAGTTGAAGGACGGGAACTCATGCCCCAGTGCCTGGTCTGGTTCATCACCGTCTCGTTCATCACCTTTCAAGCCGAAGATAGAGCGCCACCCAGAAGCACACGATCAGCTGCATGGCGAGGGGGACGAGGAAATGAACCCGCAGCGCCGGGACAAAAATCAGCAGGATCGCGCCCAGCGTCAGCGCGACGACGAAT
>DASPSM010000418.1:0-2050 GCA_035623955.1 Planctomycetaceae bacterium | reverse complement strand
GCCATGCACCTGGACCCACGGCAAGAGGCTCAACAGCCACCGCGGGGTGATCGACATCATCTTGGGCGACGTCTTGGTCGTATCCGCCAGGTTCCTGGCGACCGACGTCGTCACGCTACGCTGCAGTAAACCGTTCGACATTGTCTGTGTCTCTTCGCAACGACCTTTTGACGGCTGGATTCACGCAAAGGCCCAGCGACGCCGGCACAACTCATTGGGAAAAGAGATGAGTCCTCGCGACTGGCGTAGACGCCCGGCTGGACACTGGCTCCCGGCTCAGGACGGCCATCCATCTCCGTGATCCTTGTAGCCACTCCTTACACAAGGCACATCGTGTGACAGCGGGGATCGGTCGTCGATCTTTTCCCGATCGGATTAGCATCCAGGGCCTCCCCCGACTTCAGCAGTCGCCTGATCTCGCATTCCGTGCGCGAGCGGCCGAAAAAACGGAGCCGAGCTAATCTCGGGGCAGGCAAGGTCTTCCAGGTCGGCCAGAATAACCCGTTTCTCCCAAACACGCACGGAACACTAGCTCAAAATCTGGCCCAAATACGAAGATTTTCTATCGGCAAAATACGACCTAGTTGATGAGTGATATATTTGGAAAGCAAGTCCGGCAAGAAAGCCTTTGTGTTGGGCCGGGCGCTTTAATTTGGACCTCGTTTCGAACATCGCCGCGGAACTTTCCAGGACCGAAGTTCCCGGTGCTCCAAGTCAAGTGGTTGAATGGAGTACCAGACAGCTAGGCTGCGAAAAAATCAATTTTCTGGCACCGCAAGTTCGGGTTTGCGGCCACTCAAATGCCCTCAGCTGGCTTTTCGGCCTGAGTCGATCTCGATCGCGACCTCTTGAGGCCCCTTTTCGACCGCTTGGCGCAGGGGCGTCTTGTCCGGCCGCGCATATCTGAGTGGCACGCGACTGGGCGGCGCGTCTTTACCCTCGGGAAGGTCGTCATCGTCTTTGCCTTTGCCGGACGGAGCGCGCGCCGCATCGATCACGATGACGCGATGTTCACCGACTGCAGCTCCCATTGCGCCGTTGTTGCAGCGCAAGTGGAAGTGGCCGTCCGAATCGGTAAAGCCCGTCGATTGTGGCAGCTTCCGATCCTCGGGAATGAACGTGACCATCGCATCCGCCATCGGAGCGCCGTCCACACGCACAATGCCGTCGACTTGCCCGAGCGGCACACCGCGCGAGCAGCCGCACAGCGCCAGTGCCCCCAAACACACGATGATCCCGCTAGTTGTCGTTCGCGGCATGACGGCAGCGTTTCGAGAGATTTCGGCAAAGACAGATTCTTCAGAACGAGGTATCGGTGACGACTTCGTTGCCCGCCCGAGTGCTCAGAGCCACGAGGACCAATTGGGCAATGTATTGGTTAATGGTTCGCGCCGATCCATCCACCATCGCGAATTGGGCACAGCCTGGATGCTGGCTGCCCCACGAGCAGACCCGCAGGGAATCGAGCGTATTCGTAAACGTGGCATTGGTCATTCCCTGGGCCACCGCTTCGGCGTAGGTGATTGGGCACATGTAGTTAATCGGCGAAAACGAACTTTCGGTCACGTCGCTCACGCCGTACTGCCCGCCGGTCGACGCCCACCAGCCCCAAGCCCCCATCGGGTCGATGCTCCAGCCGGGCGGATAGAACGTGTCGTAGTTTGCGTCGATGTGGTTGCGCTCGCCGAAGAAAAGCGTCGTCGACGTTCCGTCGGTCACGTCGGCGAAACCGATCTGCGGATTCTCCGGCGTGGCGGGCCCGGTCTGAAAGAAGATGCCGTCGGCGGTGGTCAAGCTTGGCGGATACGAGCGGGTGCCGCAATTGCCCCCATAGCTCGTGATCGCGTAATAGGTTGTCGAATTGGAAGGGTAAGGGTTCTGAGGGATGGGGTCGGACGGGCACAGATAGGTTGGAATCACCGTGGCAGTAAGGGACGCCGCCGGGTCACTTGTGGTGCTCACCGAATTCACGTCGGGATCGCCGTTGAAATCCCATTGCTGATACAGGTTGTTGCACTCGATATACGGGAGCAGATAGACGAACATCGTG
>DASPSM010000890.1:0-4630 GCA_035623955.1 Planctomycetaceae bacterium | reverse complement strand
CCCGCGCAGGGACACGACGCGGGCGAGGTGGCCGGAATCGGCCCGATCGGCGTCCGCATCCAGCGGCAGATCGACGGCCCGGTCGACGTCGCGATCGACTTTTCGATGCCCGAAGGAACACTCGCCATCGCGCAGTTGTGTGCCGATCGGCAGATTCCGCTGGTCGCTGCCACCACCGGGCTGAGCGACGCCCAAAAGTCGGAAATTCTTGCAATGGCCCACGTCATTCCGCTGATCCTGGCCCCCAACATGAGCCTGGCGGTGAACCTGACGATGAAGCTCGTCCGCGAGGCGGCCCGGGCCCTGACGAAATATCCGGCCGGCGTCGACGTCGAAATCATCGAGCGGCACCACCGGATGAAAGAGGACGCCCCCAGCGGCACGGCCCTGGAATTCGGCCGCATCGTCGCTCAGGAAATGGGGCAGACCGAGCATGTCCACGGTCGACATGGTCGCCCCGGCAAGCGGCCGCGCACCGAGATCGGCTATCACGCCGTCCGCGTCGGCGACAACGTCGGCGAGCACACGATCATCTTCGGCCTGTTGGGTGAAACGATCGACCTGCACGTCCGCGGGCAATCCCGCGACTCCTACGCCTACGGCGCTCTGGCCGCCGCCAAGTTCCTGGTGACGAAGGGACCGGGCGTCTACACGATGGCCGACGTGCTCGGCCTGGCTTGAGCCGCTTCTCCATCTTGCCAAGGCGGTGGATTCTTCAAGTCCGCCACATCGGGCAGCCGATTCATCTAAGTGAGTCGGTGCGCCGTCGCCATGCGCGGGATCGCGCTGTCGGCGTTTGCCGGGAAGCCGGCCATCGATTCGCGCGCAATGGACAGAGGCAGGGACGTGCAAGACGCAAAGCTCACACCTCGCGCCCTTCTGCACACGCTGGGCGCCGCGGCCACCTTCGGCCGAGCCGTCGGAGCGGCGGCTTGGGCCTTTGTGTCGAGCCGCCGCTGGCTGTTGGCTGTGGTGCTGGCGACTTGCGGCTTGATGGGCGTGTTGTCGCTGCAGAAACCCAAGCACGTGGTCGTTGCGCAGGAACCCGACGAGCCGGAGACGAAGTTCGACGAGGTGACCCGACTGGGATCCCCGTCCGGCGCCGGCGGGTCGTGGCTGCATCGCTGGACGGCCGACGCCAACAGCGAGAAAGCGGTCGCGGGCGTCACACTCGAGGCGCCGCCGGCCGACGATAGCGAGCCCCCCGACTCGTCGCGAATCACGCGCCGCCTGGACGCGGTTCGCTCGCGGCAAAGCAAGGGGGCCTTTTTGACCGGAACGATCGACGTGGCGGGCGGGACGGCGCGCCAGTCGTCGAACGCGCCGCTGCGAAAGCCGGCCCAGGTCCAGCTGCCTCAGACCGCCGACGCGAGCCTGGGTTCGCTGAACTCCACGCCCGACTCGATCTTTCGTTGAGAGCACAGGAACGGAGAGTCCAAGGGAGGGGCGATGTACGAGCGCTACTGGGGGCTGGACACTCGGCCGTTCGAGAACCATTTTTCGTCGCTGTTCTTCTTTCACAGCGAAACGCACGACTCGGCGCTCCTCAAGCTCCGCTACGCGATCGAGAATCGCCTCGGCGTGGGCGTCCTGTGTGGCGGGATCGGCAGCGGCAAGTCGGCCGTCGCCTCCGAGCTCAGCCACGAGCTGGACGCGACCTGCGGCCCGGTGGCGAACATCCTGTTTCCGCAGATGCCGGCCGCCGAGTTCCTGGCGTACCTGGCCTCGAAGCTCGGCGGCGGTGACACGCCGGCCGACCTGCGGAGCGGCATGGACCGCACGCTCGAGCGCATCGAGAGCCTCTTGCGGAGCTTCGCCCAAAAAGGGCGCCGGCCCACGATCGTGATCGACGACGCCCACCTGATCGACAACGTCCGCGTCTGGGAGTGCCTGCAGCTGTTGCTCAACTTCCAGCACCACGCGAATTGCGACTTCTCGCTGGTGCTGGTGGGCGGGCTGAGCCTGATGGGCCGGCTGGCACGCACGCCGCAGCTCAACGATCGCGTGGCGGTCTTCAGCGTGCTGGAGCCGCTGTCGCGCACCGAGACGATCCGCTACGTCACCCATCGCCTGGCCATGGCCGGGGCGAAACGCGAAATCTTCCATCGCACCGCGCTGGACGCGCTGTGCGAACGTTCGGGCGGCATTCCCCGCCGCATCAACCGCCTGGCCGACCTGGCCCTGGTCGTCGGCTTTGCCGACGAGCTGACTGAAATCTCGGGGAACGAAATCGACGCGGTCGCCGAAGAGCTGCCTTTTTCGGCGGCCGCCTGAAGCTTGGAGGACCACCATGCACGGAGGCACGACAAACCGAAGGAGCGCAACACGAAATCCGTCTTGGGGGGCATTCCGTGTCCACAACCTTGTTCACGACCGAGGAACAACACGCGATTGAAGAGAAGGGCTTCGTCCTTCGAATGGTCTGTTTGCCGGCGGCAGTCGTCGGCCTCGCTTATCTGGCCTGGCACTGGCCCGTCGACACCGTGCCGCTGCGGGTCGGCATGACGCTCTACACGGCGTACTTCCTGTTTTGCTGGACCAGCTGCTTCCACGAGACCGCGCACCAGACGCTGACTCGCTGGCGCTGGCTCGATATCGCGCTGGGGCGGGTTCTCGGCACGCTGATGTACGTGCCCTACACCGTCTATCGCGAGTCGCACATCCGCCATCACTCGCGGCTCAACCGGCCGGACGACTGGGAGCTTTGGCCCTATTCCAACCCGCGCTGCTCGCGGACGTTTCGCCGCGTGTTCGTGTTCTTTGACGTGGTGCTCGGGTTCCTCGTCGCGCCCTTCATCTACAGCCGCATCTTCTTCCATCGCGACTCGCCCCTGAAGAACCCGGCGACCCGCCGCGCCATCGCGCTGGAATACGTGGGCATTGTGGCCTTCTGGGGCTTCGTCTTCTTCCGGCGGACCTATTCCCACACCTGGATGAGCTACGTCGAGGTCTGGCTGATCCCGCAGATGATCGCGGGCGTCTTGCAGACGATGCGCAAGCTCACCGAGCACCTGGGGATGACCAGCTACGATCCCATGCTGGGAACGCGGACCGTCGTGGGCAACAACTGGCTGACGCGGGTGCTCAGCTTTGTGAATTTCGACATCTTCGTTCACGGGCCGCACCACCGGCACCCGCGCCTGGCGCAAAACCTGCTCAAGGGGAAGATGGACGAATACCTCGAAAACAACCCGCACATCGATTACCCGGTCTATCCCAGTTACCTGCGGGCGACGCTGGCGATGATCCCCTTCTTGCTCAAGAACCCCGGCATCGGCGTCAACGCCGGAGCCGACGTCCCCGGCCACACGAGAGCCGGCGACCTCAACAACTTCCCCACCGACGTGATGAGGGAGGCGGCCTGAGGAAACCCGAATGACGAAATCCGAATGACGAAGCCAATTAAACGGCCGGCCGATTCCGGCCGTAGCGGCCGTTCGCCGACGCGGGACGAAGCACTAAGCCCGAATGGGATGCGCTCCTCATTCGGGCTTACGTCATTCAGGCATTCCTTCGTCATTCATTCGTGCTTCGTCATTCGCTTCCTCATCCAGGCTTCTCCCGATAAAGCCCGTGCTCCTGGATGTACACCTCGCACGGCCGCGGCGTCATGTAGCGGATGCTCTTCCCCGCGCGCACGCGGCGGCGGATGTCGGTCGACGACAGGTCGATGCCCGGCATCGTCACCAGTCGGATGCGATCGGCCACCCCGTCCCCCAGCGTTCGCCGGATGGCGTCGAGATCGGGAGGCGGCTGGTCGCCCCGGTTGACCGCCACGATCGTCGCCAGCCCCACGATGCCGAGCGGATCGCGCCAGATCGGCAAATCGGCCAGCGAATCGGCCCCGATCAGAAAGAACAGCTCGCGCGACGGATCCTCGGCGTGAATCTCGCGGAGCGTGTCGATCGTAAAGCTCCGCCCGGAGCGCGCCAGCTCCATCCGGTTGACCGCAAACTGCGGATGCCCGGCAATCGCGAACTCCACCATCTCCGCCCGCTGATTCCCCGGCGAAATCCCGTCGGCCGCCTTGTGCGGCGGCTGCCCGGCCGGCAGAAACCAGACCCGATCGAGCCCGCACTCCTCCCGGCACCGCTCGGCCAAGAGCAAGTGTCCATAATGGATCGGATCGAACGTCCCGCCCAACAACCCCAATCGCATGCCGCCGGCTCTTTGCTCTTTGTGACTTCGCTCTCTGGCTTCTCCTCGGTCCCAAGCTCCGCTTGGGGCCGCATTTCCGCGAAGCTCCCGCTTCGCAGCTTCATGGTCGCGGACCCAGCCTGCACGACCGCTTCTTCAAACCTCAACTTCGTCAGCGACACCAAGGACCGCCCGCGGAGCGGAAGCGGAGCTTCGAGGACGTGCGGTCCCTAGCGGAGCTTGGGACCGAGGTCAATCCGCGCGCAGGAGACCCCTCTCCTGATTGTCGGGAATTGTAAGCCCCGCCGAAAGCAAAGAGCCAGCCGGCCGACAAGCTTGGCCGCACGCATTGCCCAAAGAGCCGCGCACGCAGTAAGCGGTCCGCCGCAGGCGGTTCCTGCGGGCTAGCCGCGTCGCATTTTTCCTGGCACCCATGCGGCAAGCCGCCGTCCCATTGTGTCTCAGCCCCGCGAGGGGCGGCACTCCCTTTTGC
>DASPSM010000887.1:0-6576 GCA_035623955.1 Planctomycetaceae bacterium | reverse complement strand
GCGCGTGACTTCTTCAAAGTGGTAGGTGTCGTTCGGATTCGTGGGCGACGTCTCCAGCCATTTGCCCGCGGCGATGTTCTCGAATCGATGCTCGCCAACCCAGACGCGCCGATTGTCGAGCGCCCCCGGGGCCGCGACATTTGAGCTGGGTGCGGCAACCGGCGCCGCGTTCGGAATTTCGCAGACCACGCGGAAGCCGATATCCGGAAAGCGATGGTCGGGAATCATGTGCCAGCGGGTGGTGGCGTCCGGGATCGTGGCGAACGAGCCTCCGCGGACGGTGCGCTGCTGGCCGTTCGTCGGGCCGCGGGGATCGTCCACGGGAGAACTTTGGTAGCTGTCATACCAGTCGGAGCACCACTCCGCGACATTTCCCAGCATGTCATACAAACCGAACGCGTTGGGCCGAAACGATCCGACCGGGCTGCTGTAGGCCCATCCGTCTGACGAATCGACTACGGTCCAGGCGGGAAAGACCTCCCGGGCCTTCGCATCGGCCACGTTGGCGATCTCGGTCAGGTTTTCGCGGCGGTCTCCGTTGTAGTACCAGGTCGTCGTCCCCGCCCGGCAGGCATATTCCCACTCGGCCTCGGTCGGCAGGCGATAGGTCTTGCCCTCCGTGCGCGACAACCAATTGCAAAATTGAACCGCGTCGTCGACGCAGATGTGGACCACGGGATGATTATCGTCTTGCGCAAACCCGGGTTTACGCCATGTGTATTTCGTTTTGGCTTCGTGCTTACTGTGGGAGATGTTGTCGAGCCGCCAGCCGTCGGGAAAGTACTCAGCATGCGTCTTGAAGTGCGTCGCCGCCACGAACCGCGCGAACTGGCCACGCGTGACCTCGTAAGTCCCGAGATAAAAGGGCCGCGTGATGCGCACGGTATGCGCCGGTGCCACGTGCTTAAGTCCATGGTCGGAGCCCATCTCGAACTGGCCCGGCGGAATCAGCCGCAGTCTCATATCGATCTTGTTGACCAGCTCGACGGGAGCCCGCAGTCGATCGGCCCATTTCTGCTGCGCGACATGCGCCTGGTCCTCGTCGAACGGTGCGACGAGCGGGTCCTTATCCGCCGGACGAGTGGGCTTTTTTCCCGCGGCCACGGGCGCAACAACCGAATCGGCGAGTTCCTTGATTTCGATTTTGCGGAACTCGATCGACGGCTTGCCGACGTGCTGCTGCAGCGCGATGCGGCCGCTCTCGTATTGATCCCGCCTGGCCCAATTGGTGTTGGAGGCCGATTCGCCGTTGACGAGCACGTCGACCCGTTTTCCCTGTGCAACGACCTCGAGGGTGAACCAGCGCTCGGGTTGAATCATCGTTTCCTGTCGAGCAAATCCGTTGTAACTCGGGCCACCTTCCGGCCGCTCGGTGACCGCCCAAATGCTGCCGGTCCGCGGCGTGCGACGGTCGGAGGGCTCTCTGAGCTCGACCTTGTAACCGGTGGTTGGCGTCCTGCTGACGGCTTCCTCGGGAGGAATCTGGGTCCGCGCCCAGAGCCCGCTGTACTGGTTGTCTTTGAGCCGCGCCTCGATTCGCAGGCGAAAGTTCTTGTAGTTGTCGCGGTCGGAATAGAGAAAACTGGCCTCGCCGGCCGGTCCGCCGGTGAGGATGCCGTTCTCGACGTGCCACGCCCACGGGCGGCTCAGATCCGTCGTCCAGCCCCTGAGGTTTTTTCCATTGAAGAGGGAGACGTAGCCGTCGGCCGACACGACGGGCGCCTCAGCCACAGCCTCCGCGGGCAGCTCCTTGATCTCGATCTTGCGGAACTCGGCCACCGTCTTCGGATTGTTCTGCTGCAGGGCGATGTGCCCGCTGGCCGAGATCTCCTTCTCGTCGCGATAGACGGCAGTCGTCTGGCCGTTGACCTTGACGACGAAGTGATTGCCCTGGGCGATCACTTCCTCGGTAAACCACTCTCCCGGCGGGACGAGCGCATCCGTGAACTCCACGACCGGCTCACCCCCCGCGCGGAGACTTCCCGTTCGAGCGAGATCGACGCTGCTGTCGATCTGCGCTGCGTAGCCGTAAGGAAACTGAGGATTGTCGTAAGGCCGCGCGGGGCAGGACGTCGAGCGGAAGTAGATGCCGCTTTTGCCGCCCGCGTTGATCCGGGCCTCGACGCGGAGATGAAAATCCTTGAAGTCGCCGCGTTCCGTGTAGAGATCGCTCCGATCCGACCCCTCTCCGGATCCGATCAGAACGCCCTTTTCGACCCGCCAGTTGCCGGGCTGGCTGGAGTGAGCCCTCCAGCTTGTAAGGTCCTTGCCGTTGAAGAGAGACACAAACCCGTCGCCCGCTTGGGCGGCACGTGCCACGACGCCCGGTGCGGCGCCTTTGACGGAGCTTGGCGACGATGGCTGCGATTCGCCAGGCAGATTGCCGACGTTTTTGGCTTTTTCGACACCGCTCGCCGACGGAATAATCTCCCCTTCAAACGCCGCGACAATTTTCTCGTCGGCGATCGAGACATTGAGGATCTTCGTCTCGCCGGACTTGATCGAGAAGCTCTTGGTGAGCGTCTCGAGTCCCTCGTAGGTCAGCGTGATCTCGCCATTCCCGGGCTGCACGCGGACCTTCTGTTTGCCAGGAACGGTGACGATCGCTTCTTGACCCTGGATCTCGACTCGAATGTTCGGATCGTCGGTCTTGATGATGATGGCCGTTCCGTTGACCCACCAGATGATGACGCCCGACACGACGGCCACGACGGCCAGACCGAACGCCAGCGCACTCCAGGGAACCCAGCCTCCCTCTTTCCAGAGATTCGCGACTTGCCGGCCGATGCGCACCGCGCTCCCTTCTCCCTCGCCGCTGAACTGCTCCTGAACTTCGATCGCACGGTGGTGGCCTGGCTTGATCTTCAGCAGGGCTTCCGCCTTCTTCAGAGCTGTCCGGCCGTCTTCGAGGCGGACGGCTTCGTCGATCCCGGCGAGCAAGAAGGTGATCTCGTCGGTCTTCGCGCGAGCGCTGCCGGCCGTCGATTGGCCGGGTGACGGCCCGCCGGGCACCGGATTTTTCAGAATCGTGGCCAGCTCGTCCGCCACGGCGGACAACGAGGGGAACCGGTCCGCCGCATTCTTGGCCATCATTCTCAGGCAGATGGCGTCGATCCGCGGGTCGAGACCCTCGCGGGACTGACCGGGTGCGGGCGCTTCCTTGGTCACGATCTGGCCGAGCACTGCCATCATTGAGCCGCGGAAGGGCAACTGCCCGGTCAGCAGCTCGTAGAGGATCACGCCCAGGCTGTACTGGTCGGTCGCCGGTCCAATCTTCGTCGGGTCCGCGTCGACCTGCTCGGGGGCCATGTAAGCCGGAGTGCCGACGAGCATGCCGCTGTGCGTCAGACGCACGTCCTCGTCGGGGCGGGCGTGGCGAGCGAGACCGAAATCCATGATCAGCGGCTCGCCGCGCTTGTCGACCATAATGTTGGCGGGCTTGAGATCGCGGTGCACGATCTTGTGGTCGTGAGCCTCTTGCAAAGCCTGGGCGAGCTTGCGGATGACGATCAGGATCTGCCGCTCGGGCTGCCGCTTGTTCGAGCGGACGAACGCCGAGAGGGGATGCCCCTCGATGTAGGCCATCGAGATGTAGTGCGTGCCGTCGATCTCCCCCACGTCGTAGACGGGGCAGATGTTGGGGTGCCGCAGCGTCGCGGCCGCTCGCGCCTCGCGGTAGAGCCGTTCGAGCAACTCGCCGGTCGGATCTTTCTCGAAATGCGGCGTTTTGAGAGCCACCTGCCGCTTGAGCTGCGTGTCCTCGGCAAGGTAGACGGTGCCCATCGCCCCCTGGCCGAGCGCACGAACGATGCGGTATCGGCCAAACTGCTCCTTGAGGCGGCCTTCGTCGCCGCCACCCGGCCGCATCGGTTGTGCCTGCGGGGCGATCGTCTCCTGGCCATGCAGGGCGAACGATCGTGTCGACGCGTCGGGGTCGGAGTCCGCACGGCCTCCCGGGGCGGCCGTGCGGTCGGCGCCCGCGAACTTGCGCAGCTGCGCTTCGGCCTCGATCAGCGACCGCAGCTCGCCCGCGATCTCCGGATGCGTGGCAACAAATTTCTCCGGGTCGATTTTCTCGCCCCGGTCGACCCGCTCGAGATAGTCGTGCAGCGCGGCGTCGACGCGCGGGTCCTGCGGCTCGGCGGGCAGAGACTGGTCGGCAGGTCGAGAGGGGTCGCCCACGAGAGGGGCCTCACCGCCAAAGGGACTGTATCCGAGCCGCTATTTGTCATCACGCAGATGCCGCTTCACGTTTTTCATGGCCCGCTTGAACAGGCGCGCCAGGGCGTCTTTTGACAGATCCATTGCCGCGGCAATTTCCGCAACGGATTGTCCTTCGAGATAGCGCCGGCGGAGGGCCTCTTGTTCGTCTTGGACGAGTTGTGCGATGGCATTGGCCAGTCGGACCGATTCTTCCCGTCGAGCGACATGCTGGCTGGGACTGGTCTGGCGGATGGCATGAACGTCGCTGTCGGGCAATCGCTCTTCGCGAGTGACTGCACGCTTCTCGGTGTGCAGCTGGTCCCGCACGGCGTTGCGGATGTTTCGCTCGTGAATCTGCCGCAGCCACGCGGCAAATTGGGCGGCATCCTGCCCCACGAACTCACCGATCTGCTTGTGAACCGACAGGCAGGTTTGCTGAACGACGTCGGAAGCGTCGATTCGCCGCCCCATACGGTCATCGAGCAGGCGGTCGGCGATGTTGCGCAGGTAGGCGCGGTTGTTCTCCAACAGCGTACCCAATGCTTCCCGATCCCCCGCGCGGGCGCGGGCCAACAGCTCGCGATTGAGGGCGTCGGCATCGGCATCGGTATCCATCGCAGGCAGGCCGCCGCAAAAGAAGGCGTTTCAGAAATGGTCCGACACGCCTGATTCTGCGGCAATTGCCGCCCGGATGCCAGCCTTCGATTGATCGTAAAAGGTTTGCGGATCGACACCATGACCTGCGACTCGATTGAGATGCCAGGGCGAGGCGGTGCTCCCGCTACGAGCGCGGCGGACCGGCTATTTGAGCTCTTTGCTGACGACCTCGTGCAGGCGAGCGCGGATCCAATCGGCACGGCTCATGCCAGCAGCCTGGGCCGCCGCGTCATAGGCCTCACATTCCGAAGGAGCGACGCTGAATTGAACTTGCCGACCTCCGCGAATCGGCGCGGCCGGCGCGGGCGCCCCGCCGTCGACACCGTCTGCCGCGACGGCCCCGTCAGTCGTAACGACGGGCTGGCCCGTGGCCGCATCGACCCAATAGCCCTCTTCGGACCAGATATGGTGGTGCCCGTGCCACCAGCGATCGTGGTGCCAGCCGTGATGGTCGTCGTGATGCGTCGTGGTGTCGTTCTTGGTCGTTTGCGAGTGAGTCGTCGAGCTTGAGCCGATGGCGTTTGGCACTTTAGCCGAGTCGAGCCCGGGCTTGGGGGAGTGGCTGAGCCCCTGGGGATGGCTGGGCCCCGGTTTGTGCAAGTCATCGGTTTTGGGCTTGTTCTGCGGCTTGGCCGGTGCTTTGGGCGGAGACTTGGGTGGCGAATGTGGGGCCGGCTTGCCACCGGAGTGTTTCGGAGGTTCTTTCACGGGATGCGATGCGCCGCCATGTCCGTGACCACCAAGTGAAGGCGTCTGCCCGGACATCAGCAACCCAACAACCGCTCCAACCCCCAGCAAGAGTGCCCGCGTCATCGCACAATCCCCCGTTTGAGCTGTGATTAGTTCTGAGGGGGTGACTAAGTCGCCGACCCCTCCGCTGTTACAAGCCCAAACGGTCGATCGTGCAAGGGGCCTTTTTTATGAATTTTCCGCAATCTGACGCTCAGCGGTCGGCCGGCTTCGGCGTCGGTGGGGTTATTCAGCCCGGCGTGCGGGGCCGTCACCACGCAGGACTTCCGCGCCGAATGCGCCGGACTCGGGCCGCTCGAATCTCAGGCCGCGTGATTGCGAAACATCGCGTAAGGGATTTCGGCGATGGGCATGCAGCCAAGGCGGACATTCAGCTCCTCGCCGCCGATTTCGATAAAGCGCCGCTCGGCGATGCTGCTCCAATAGTCTTCGAGTCGGGTCAATCCGTCCGATTTGGTGATCGTCTCGGCCGCCAGGCTCCTCCGGAGCACACTCGCCGCGTCGCAATTGGGGACGCCGAGGAATGAGGCGACCGACTCGACGACCTGCCCGGCCCGTACGACTTCGCCTGTCAGATCCTCGAATCGCACGTGCAAAACGCCATCGAGCTTCGACCAGCCCACCATCCCTTCGTAGAACCGTTTGAGCATGTAGGGCGCGGTGGTTTGAAGAAACACGTGGCAGCGCTGCCGAAGATCGACAATCGGATACCAGGCCAGATGCTTGGCTCCCAAGCGCCCAGTGGAATGCATAAAGCGCATGTAGGAGATCAGGGCCGAGCGAAGATCGCGCGTCACATACAGGCACTTGAGCGGACGCGACGCCTCGATGACCTCATCTTTGAAGGGGAGGTGCCCGACCGCGAATTCTCCCGCGTGGATGCGGCCGCCCAGTGATGCGCTCAAAGGCTCGCTGCGCGCGAAGCGACCCGGGTCCTGGCGGGCCTGCTCGAGGTTGCTATTGCTG
>DASPSM010000045.1:0-10253 GCA_035623955.1 Planctomycetaceae bacterium | reverse complement strand
CTCGCAAGCCACACCGGCCTCTGACGTACGCTACTTGACCATGTCCTTGAGCGACTTGAGCGGCCGGATGCGGACGACATTGCGGGCAGGCTTCGCCTTGAACATCACTTCCTCTTTCGTGAACGGATTGATGCCCTTGCGCGCCTTGGTGGCCGGCTTGTGCTGAACGGTGATCTTCATCAGGCCAGGCACTGCGAAGACGCCCGGTCCTTTCTTGCCGATATTGCGGCCGATCAGCCCCGAGAGTCCGTCGAGCACGCCGGCAACCTGCTTCCGCGTGAGGCCGCTCTCCTGGGCCAGGGTGTTGAGAACCTCACTCTTGGACATGTGCTTCACACCGCTCTTCGCTGCCATCGTGCACTCCTGCCAGTTTTTGAAAGTCGACGGAACGCCGAACCCTTGCGAGCGCTCCATAAAGTTTTCGCGTAGTAAACTCGGGGGGAAAACGGTTGTCAACCAACGCGCGCACGCTTTTCCCCTATTTTTTCGAGGTTTTTCCTCTCCGACGCCCGGTTCCCCCGTCGGAACGAGGTCGCATTTTGCTTGCCGCGTGCGATTCGCGCAGGCATTTCGCACGTCGCTGGATCGTGTCGTTGAGCCCCGCGGGACGGATCCTTGAACGCAGGCTCGGAGGCGGGTTCGACCGACGCAACCGGGGCCTTGCGGGTTTTCTAACTATTTGCGTCGTCAGAGACTTTTGGTTATCCATAAGGAGGAAAGATTGCTTGGAAGCGTCGTTCTCGGGGGCGTTTCTACGGGTCGACGGCATGAAACTTGACGAAGCCGGCCGGCTGACTTCGTTGGCGACCATCGCCAATTTCATCCTCGTCGTGGAGGATGACGAGGAAGAGGCGGCATTCATCAAGGGGTTGCTCGAAAAGCACAAATACCGCGTGACGATCGCCCGTGACGGCGGACAGGCGCAAGCCACGTTCGTCATGCGCAAGCCCGATTTCGTGATCCTGGATCTGATCCTGCCCGGAGAAAGCGGTTTTGAGGTTTGCCAGCGGCTCAAGCAGGCCAATTCGACCATTCCAATCCTGGTGCTCACGGCCGTCGATATGCCCGAGGCACGGGCGCTGGCCGAGCGCGTCGGCAGCGACGGCTACCTGACCAAGCCCTTCGACCCGGACGAGCTGCTCCGCCAGATCCAGGCCATCGCGCTCAGGACTTGGGAGAAGACCCACAGCGACCAGGGAAAGGACGACAAGCGGATTCGGTTTTCATGCCGGTGCGGCAAACGGTTCAAGGTCAGCCCCATCCACCGCGGAAAGACCTTGAGCTGTCCCGAATGTGGCGAGCCGGTGACTGTTCCGTATCGCGTTTGACGCCGGAGCAACAATCCGGAGAGAATGGCAGGCGCCTGAAGAGGAGGGTGGCCGAACGATGATTGAGTTGATCGTTCAATCGGGAAAACACCAGGGAAAGCGCCTGCGCCTTCCCGACCAGGGAGAGGTGTTGATCGGCCGCGACGAGGGCTGCCAGATTCGCCTTGCCTCGAGCGAGGTCAGCCGGCACCACTGCGTGCTCAAGCCGACGCCGGAGGGAATCCTCGCACGCGATCTCGATAGCCGCAACGGCACTTACTTGAACGAAACTCTCATGGAGGACGAGACGTTGCTCAAGCCGGGAGATATCCTGCGCATCGGTCCGATCATGCTCCAGGTCCCAGGGGCGCCCGAGGCGACCGTTCGCGCTTCCGACAACGACATTGCCGAGTGGCTCTCTCAAGAGGGCCTCAGCGGCAGCAGCGACAGCGGCGAGTCGGCTCCGGGCGATACGACGATCATCCCGAAGCCAGCGGCGCTCGACACTCCGATTCCTGCTTCTCCGCCGCGAGAGTCGTCGCCTCGGCAGTACCGCTCGGTCGCCGAGGAGGCAGCCGACATCATCCGTCGGCACCACGAAGCCGTGAAGGCCCAGCGCGAGCAGGGCTGACGGAGCGCTGGTGAAGCGTCGTGCGCATCATTGCCGGAGAGTTCCGCCGCCGTAAACTGCTCGTCAGCCCGGGCCTCACCACGCGTCCGATTACCGACCGCGTGAAGGAGACGTTGTTCGAGCGAATCGGTGACGACCTCGTCGGCCGAAAAATCGCAGACGTGTTTGCCGGCACCGGCTCACTTGGCTTAGAGGCCCTCAGTCGCGGCGCCAAGAGCGTCGTATTCATCGAGTCGGATCGGCGTGCCTTTGAGCTTCTGCGGCAGAACGTCGCGGCCCTGGGCGTAGAGGACCGCGCGCTGTGCTGGAAGACCGACGCGCTGCGGTCGTCGTTCCGTCCGAAGGGAGTCGATCCCTTTCTGCCGTTCGATGTCCTGTTTTTCGATCCGCCGTACCGCATGACGCTGGGGCTTGCCCCCGGGGCGCCGCTCTATGAGGCGCTGTCGCGGCTGGCGCGCGACACGGTCACCGCGCACGACGCTTTGCTCTACTTCCGCGCGCCAGAAGACGCACAACTCCACCTGCCGGAGTGCTGGACTCTCGCGAGGATCCACGCGATCTCATCGATGGCGATTCACGTCTACCAGAAGAAAAACGCGGACGAGCAGACTAGGATCGCGAGCGAAAAGTAAGGCAGCGAGTGCAGCGCGACGGACTGCGAGGCCGAGCGAGCCTGTGGTGAACCGATTCGCGTCCGTTATCAAGCGGCTGCGGCGGCGACCGCCTCGATCTGGCCTTCTTTCAAACGCACGATCCGGTGGGCCTGTCGCGCGATCGCATCGTCGTGCGTTACCATCAGAATGGTCAGCTGTTCGTGGTCGTTGAGCCGGGCCAAAAGCTCGGTGATCTCGCGGCCGGTGGCCGCGTCGAGGTTGCCGGTCGGCTCGTCCGCGAGCAGGATTTCGGGCCGGGCGACAAGCGCGCGAGCGATCGCCGCCCGCTGCATCTCGCCTCCGGACATTTCCGACGGCTTGTGCTTCAAGCGATGGTCGAGGCCGACCAGGTGAATGATCTCGGAGGCCCGCTCGCGAAACTCGCGGCGGCGCTTCCAGAATTCCCACGCCGAGTAACGGATCATCAGCGGAGCCAGCACGTTTTCGAGCAGGCTCAATTCGGGGAGCAGGTGATAGAACTGGAAGATGAACCCAAAGACGCGGTTGCGCAGCTGGTCGCGCGTCCGCGCCGGCAGGTCGTCCATCCGCTGGCCTTCCAAGAGCACTTCGCCGATGTCGGGGCAGTCGAGCAATCCGAGCAAGTGCAACAGCGTGCTCTTGCCCGAGCCCGACTGGCCGATAATCGAGAGGAACTCGCCCCGCCGCACGTGGATGTTCACGCCTTTAAGCACCGACACTTTGTGCTGCCCCTTGCGATACGACTTCTCGACGGCGACCGCCGAGATGTGCGGACCGGGAGCGTGGCCCCCTTCGGCCGGCAGCCAGCGGGCCTGTGTGGCGATTGTGGCCTGTGCCGGGTGTGACTTCGTAATTGACGCGGAGGGCCCGAAGGTCGACCCGGCTCCGGCGAACGTCTTCGCAGTCATTGCTTTTCCTTGTAGGCGTTATTCGTAGCGCAACGCTTCGACCGGACGCAGGCGGGCCGCGCGCCGGGCCGGCAGCACGCTGGCCAGCACGGCAATCGCGATCGCCCCGCACGTCACCCAGAACACCATTCCCGGCTGCACGAGCGTGGGAATCTCCGGGAAGTAATAGACCTTGTCGTCGAATACCTTTCGGCCCGTAACCGCCGTGATCACCGACTCCAATTCGTTGATGTAGCGGACGAAAAACAGGCCCAAGAGAACGCCCACGCCGCTGCCGACGACGCCCAGCGCGAGGCCATACGACAAAAAGATGCTCATCACGCCGCTGGAGCTGGCTCCGAGCGCCTTGAGGATGCCGATGTCCCGCGTCTTTTCGACGACGATCATGAAGAAGATCGCCAGGATGCCGAACCCAGCCACCGCGATGATCAAGAACAAAAGGACGTTAAGGATGCCCGTCTCGATCTCGACGGCCGCCAAGAGCGGCCCCTGCTTCTGCTCCCAGGTTTTGATCGTCCAGAGGCCCGGAGAAAAGACGGCCTGCAATCGCTCGATGACTTCCGGCGCATCGCGAAAGTCCTTGAGCTTGATTTGAATCGACGTGATGCTGCGGCCGTCCGGATCATTCGGGTTCTCCGGATGTAACATCCCCCGGACCTTCTGCAGCTCTTCGAGATTGCAGAAGACGAGGTTGGAATCGTACTCGCTCATGCCGCACTTGAAGACGTCGACCACGGTCGCGACGAAGTCTTGCCGCGTGGGTGGCCGGTGGGCACTCACCGTGCTGATCGTGACGTCTTCGCCTGGACGAACCATCTCGATCGTGCGCCGTTCTCCGGTCTTCGGATCTTCGTACGGGAAACGGACCAGGCCGGCTCCGATGTAGATTCGCGCGGGCTGCGGGTCGTCGTCGTTGACGGGTGACTGCGCGGGAGCTGGCGCCGGAGTGGGGATCTGCGGGCCTTCCTCAAACGGGTTCGCGGGAGCCTTCGACCCGGAAGGCGGCGCAGCCGGAGGTGAAGTCGGCGAGCTGCCCGTTCGCCCAGTCGAGGCCGGCGTCTGCGTTCCCGCGGTTGTCGCCCCGGCTTTCGAGGCGGACGAGACACCCGGTTCCGAGTGAGTCACCTGAGCGACGCGGGAGTGGAACTCGTCCCCTTCGCCGAGAGACTCGTGCGAGCCGTCCAGCCGTTCTTCGATCCATTTGCGGCGTTGATTGGCCTCGTGTCGCCAGGCCTTGGCTTCCTCGGTCAGGTTCCAGCTCGGGGGTTCGGTGGGAGCCCGCAACGGCTTCCGGATGACTTTTTTGCCTTCCTTGAGAGTGTGATAGCTCTCGAGGTATTGGACCAGCGGGCCGACGGTAGCCTTCTCCTCCGGCGTGATTCCAATGAGCGTGATCGGCCGCGTCGTCCACTGCCCGCCGAAATTGAACGTCACCAGCCCCCAGACCTCGACCGTGGCCGTCATGCCAGCGATTTTGTCGCCGACGACTTTGCGAGCCAGCTCGAAATGCTGCCGGGCGTTCTCCCGACCGTCGAGCGAATTGGTCTCGATGACTATGTCGGACAGAAGGCCCTGGATGCGGCCGCGCATCTCGGAGGTAAAGCCCTTCATCACGCTGTTGACGACGATCATCGTCGCCACGCCCAACATCACGCTGACGATCGACGCGAGCGCGATGTAGCGGGTCCGCAGATACCGCAGGCAGAGAAAGGCCTTATACATTCGCCAGTCCTTTGGCTCGTAGAAGTCAAATCCGTTTTTGTCCGAGGAGTCGTTGGGGCTTCAGGTCTCGGGCTTCAAAAGCGGGAAGAAGATCACGTCGCGAATGCTGTAGCTGTCGGTGAGCAACATCACCAGCCGGTCGATCCCCATGCCCAACCCGCCGGCCGGAGGCATGCCGACCTTGAGTGCCTTGATGAAGTCGTGATCCATGCGGGCCATCGACTCTTCCGGGGGCAAGCCGGCCAACTGCGTACTGAAAAGTTGCTCCTGCAATCGCGGATCGTTGAGTTCCGTGTAGGCGTTGGCCAATTCCATGCCGCGCACGAAAAGCTCGAAGCGTTCCGCGATATTCGGATCGTTCGGCTTCCGTTTGGTCAACGGGCAAAGCGACGCCGGATAATCGAGCACGAAGACCGGCCCGTCCAGATGCTTCTCGACCAGCGTCTCGAAGACTTCCTGCACGACGACGTCCGGATGGACTCCGTTCGTCTCGATTCCGTGCTGGCGGGCCACGTTCTGTACGGCCTGCGTGTCGCGCATCGGGCAGCCCACATATTGCTCGAAAACATCCGCGTATTTCCGCCGCGGCCAGGGGGGCGCGAAATCGACGGGCGCGCCGCGCCAGTGGACGACGGGCGTCTGGCTCACGGCGCCGACCGCGTTGACGATGATCGCTTGGGTCAGGTCCATCATCGTTTCATAGTTGCCGTAAGCCTGGTACAGCTCGAGCATCGTGAATTCGGGGTTGTGCGTGCTGTCGATTCCCTCGTTGCGGAAGATGCGCCCCATCTCGTAGACCCGCTCGATGCCGCCGACCATCAATCGCTTGAGATACAGCTCCAGCGCGATCCGCAGAAAGAGCGGAATGTCGAGCGCGTTGTGGCGCGTGATGAAGGGGCGCGCCGCGGCCCCGCCGGCATTCGCCTGCAGCACGGGCGTTTCGACCTGGAGAAATCGCTCCTTGCGCAACGTGTCGCCGATCGATTCGAGGATCTTCGTCCGCTTGAGCATCCGCTCCAGCACGCCCTCGTTGTAAATCAAGTCGATGTACCGCTGGCGCAAGAGCATCTCGGTGTCGCGCGCCCCGTGGAACTTCTCGGGGGGCTGGGCCAGCGACTTGCAGAGCATCGTCAGCTCTTTGACGAAGATCGTCACTTCGCCCGTGTTCGTCAGCCGCAGCGTGCCGTCGGCGCCGACAAGATCTCCCAGGTCGAGGTTCTCGATCAGCTTCCACTGCAGTTCCGAAACGTCGGCCTTGGAGACCATCAGCTGAATGCGGCCGGTGGCGTCCTGCAGGTGATAAAACTTGAGCTTGCCCTTGTTGTTGCGGAGCATGAGCCGCCCCGCGACGCGGACCGCCTCTCCGGTGATGCCGGGCTCGGATGGCGCCTGGGCGCGGGCGACAGAGATCGGAATAGTCCCGTCGAAGCGATGGCCCCACGGATCGAGTCCCAGCGCCTCGATCGCCTCGAGCTTCTTAAGGCGTTCTTGCTCGAAGCGATCCGGCTTCTGCGGATCCGGGCTGCCGGGAGACGCGTCGCTCATGCGGGGTGCGGCCGACACGAAGTCGGTCGATAGTAAGAGACTGTCTGCGCGGTCCATAGGGTCCTGGGTCGACCTGGGGGCCGCATCATGTGCCAAAGTGGATTTGGGGTCAATGGGAAACCGGGAGAGTTCTCGCCGCCATCTGATTCGCTTCGGAAGTGGACCGGCCGGCAGTTTTGAGGTGACGGGCTTTCAGGTGACTGCCGCCCCGCGCAATTTGAGTTCGAGCTGGGAAACGAGTGCAAACAGCAACTCCAGCGACGCCTCGGCTTCTTCCGCGGTCATCGTCAGAGTGGGTGCCACGCGGAGGACACAACCGGCCAGCGGCCCGAGGAAGTGAATCCCATCGCCTCCCGGCTTTCCGAGATAGCAGGTTTCCACGATCTGGTTGGCGACCTGGTTGGCGGTCAGCCCGCCGGCCGCGCCGCACTCGATTCCGAACACCATTCCCTCGCCGCGGACCTTTCGGATCAGTGACGTTTCCTTGAGCCGCGTCAGTCCGCGGAAGAAGATCTCCGAAATGCCTTGGGCGTGCTTGAGCACGTCGGTCGTCTCGAATTCGTCGAGCGTGGCCAGCACGGCAGCGCACGAGACGGGATTCGCGCTCCACGTGTCCGACGCATCGCCGTAATCCAGGCACGCCATCACGTCGCCGCGCCCGACCGCGGCACTCACCGGGATTCCGTTACCGAGCCCTTTCCCCAGACAGATGAAATCGGGTTCCAGGCCATAGCGCTCGAAGGCGTACATCGGGCCCGTGCGTCCGAAGTTTGCCTGCACTTCGTCCAGAACGAACAGGATGTGGTGCTTGCGGCAGAACGCCTGGAGCATCTGCAGATAAGCGGCTGGCGGGTGATAGCTGCCGCCGCCCCCCAGATAGGGTTCGGTGATCAAGCAGCCAATCCGCGGTCCCAGTTCCTTCCAAAGCGACTCGAGCTCGGATCCATATGCCGTGGGGGCAAACGTGTGCTCGTACTTCGAGACGTCGTCGACCTCCGCCATCGGAAAACTGATGAAGCGGACACGCGGATCGCGGTCGTGATCGGTCTCGCAGCCGGTGACCGCTCCGGCGAGCCCCTTCTTGCCGTGGAAGCCGTGACGCGTGGCCAGAATCATGTCGCGTTTTTCGTCGCGATGCAGACAGGCCCAAAGCGCCTTCTGAATGGCTTCTGACCCCGAAGCGGCCCACATCACGCTGTTGAGGCGCCGCCCACCCGGTCGCGACTGCACGCTCTTAACCAACCGTTCCACCGCGGCCGCTTCGATCGGCGTGATCGCGTTATACGTATTCATCGGCGCCGCCGAGGCGTAGTCGCCTCCGCCTTCCGATGCGGCCGACAGGTCCCAGCCCAGATAATCGAAGAACCGCTTGAGCCAGCGCCGGGGATTGTGACCCAAGTTGGTCACGAGCACTCCCGAGGTGAAGTCGTACAAGCGGCGGCCTTCGGGGGTCCAGTGGAAGCAGCCCGCACTCTTGGCGAACACGGCCTGGCTAGGCGTGTAGGTCCGCTGGGCGAGCGGCTCCTTCGCACCGATCGTGCGTCGCGCCGCGTTGGAGAGCTCTTCGTCTTCGAATTCGATGGGAGTCGTCATAATCAAAATGGCGTACTGGCTTGTTTGCTAAACAACCGGTCGCAGGACCCCCTCACCCCCAGCCCCTCTCCCGCGAGGGGTGAGGGGAGAAGATTGGCACGCGACGCTTTCGGTATTTGTATGTCACGCAGTATTCGGACGCGGACCTTTGCGGCGCGGCGATGCCAAAACTCTTTTTCTTCCCCTCTCGCCCCTTGCGGGAGAGGGGCCGGGGTGAGAGGCTTCCGGCTACTATCCTAGAATCGCGCGGGATCACTAGACAGGGTCGCGATAAAGGACGATTGGGTCCGCGGAGCCCGGCCGGTACAGCACTAAGCCCCCCTTTGGATCGTTGACACGCACGACGCAATCCGGTTCGCCCGCCGCTTGCCGCTCGAGAATGACCTCGAGCGCCTGCACGGCAGCGACCGTCTGGCGGTCGGCACTCAAATCGTTGTAACCGAGGCGGCAAATTTCTTCCAACCGGGAGGTCCGATCGGCCGGGCTGCCGCCAAATTCGACGTACGCCAGCTCGCGGACAAACCTCTCGATCGCCTCGATCCCGTAGCCGCGCTGGCAGCGCTTTCCCCACGGCTCGAGAAATGAGCCGTTGTAGTGGTTGTTGATCGTGGTCTTGATCGTGAGGGGTGTTTTCCCTTCGACCGTGCATTCGACGCCCCGCTTGCGGGAGTGAGCGTTCCAGATGCCGTTGTCGAAGCGGAACTGCACTTCCTGTTCGACGTAGCCCGGAAAGTTGTCCGGCGTCACCCAGGAGGTGTGGATGTCGAAGGCGGCCTCGCGGCCGGAGTCGTACTCATAGATCAGTCGCAGCTGGCAACTGTCCCACGTGGTCCCCTCCTTCGAGCCGACGAGCCCGCGTTGGCCGCTGGCCGTCACGGTCTTCAGCCGCCCGGGAAAGGTGAAATCGATGAGCTTGATGTAGTGGACGGCGACGTACGTGCCTGGGTTTCGCCCGCGAATCCACTCGGCAAACTGCGACCCGGAGATTTGCTTGGGCTCCAAAAGCGAGCAGTAGCCGTTGTTGACGTGCGAGAGGACGCCGTCGTGAACCAGCGTGCGCAGCTTTTTGTGATCGGGATCGAGGAGCTTATGATAGACGACCTTGGCCAGCACTTGCTCGCGCCGGGCGATCGCCTGCAGTTCGTCGAGCTGAGCCAGCGACAGCACCGATGGCTTCTCGACAAGCAGGTGCACGCCCTCCTCGAGGATCTGCTGGGCGGCCTCGAAATGGCGATCGTCGGGGGTCGCTACGCAGGCAAAGTTGACACCGGCAGCCAAAAGCGACTCGACGGCGTGCGGACCCGAAAAGTTCTTCACCCCGGCGCCAGCGGCTCCCGCACTCCGCAGATAGGCCTCGGCCCGTGTACCGGTCCGCGACGCGACGGCGACGAGCGGCACTCCGACCGCGCCGAACGCCCGATCGTAGAGCCCGTTCGTCCGCACCTGCTCGAAGAAGGGGCGATACGTCTCGTCGAAGATCATCCCCATGCCGATCATTCCGCCGCGCAAATTGCGCTCGGTCGTGGCGGACGAAGGAGATGACTGGGCGGGCGCGGCGGCGGGTTTCATGGCGGCAGTGTCCGATCGCGTCATTGTATTGGCTGATCGCCATCGACGCGATGTGCGGGCCGACCGAGCCATCGCGTGTGACAAGTTCGCCGAAGGCGGACGCGGGCACACGATGTCGCTGGGACCTCAGCGCGGATGAGTTGCCAGCAGCAGGCCGCTACAATAATCGCATCCCACCGAGTAACTAACCCGTGACTCCACCGAATCCGCCGCGCGTTTTGCTGAGCGCGTTTGCCGACGAGGCAGCCAATCGCAAGACGGCCCTCGAGCAGCTGACCGCGCTGGCTGCCATCGGCCTGTCGCACTACAGCCCGCGATTTATCGACGTCGACGGCTCGGGGACGGT
>DASPSM010000877.1:0-17309 GCA_035623955.1 Planctomycetaceae bacterium | reverse complement strand
CAACAGCCTGTACTCGGCGAGCACGATCGAGAAGGCCAGCCCCGGCTTCAAGGGGAGTTTGCTCAGTCTCGTCGACCTTCTGCGCGCCGAGAAAGAAGTCCCCCCGGAGGTTTATCGTTCGCTCGAGCGGCGGGCGGCCGTCGCGCTCACGCACGTCGACGTTCGCGAGTCGGTCGATCGCCGCAGCCTGTTGCGCCTTTCGATGGCGCTCTTTGCCGTGGTCGTGCTGTTTTGCGGCTACTGGATCTTCTCGCCGAAGAATCCGGCCACCTCGCTGTGGAGGGCGATCGCTCCGGCCTCCGATACGGCGGTCGCCACGCGGACCAAGATCGACTCGGTTCGTCCGGGGGACGTCGACGTCGTGGCCCGCTCGCAGGTCGACGTCACGGCCGAGGTGCGCGGGCAGCTACCGCCGCAGGCTGCGCTCTTCTACACGACCGCCGACCATAAATTTGTCGACGAGCGGATCGACGCGCGTCCTACCGCGGAAGGCAGCCGCGAGTTCCATTTCGTCATCAACGGCGACAACGGGGCCGGCATTCTGCAGGACATGACCTATCGCGTCGAGGCCGGAGACGACTCGACCAGAGACTACAAGATCCACGTCATCCAGCCGCCGGCGGCGACGATCGACTCGATCCGCCTGGATTATCCCGAATACACGCGATTGGGCACGACCACGCAGTCGACGGGGGCGATCGACGCCCTCGAAGGGACGCGCGTCACGCTGCGAGCGACGGCCAACATGCCGCTGCGTTCCGCGTCGCTGCAGTTCTTCGACGAGGAATCGGCCTCGAAACGGGCGGAGGAAGTGCCCGTCCGCGTCGAGAGCGGCAACAACCTCACGGCGGAATGGACCCTCCAGATGCGTTCGGACGGGACGTATCCGCACTTCTACCGCATCTTCTGCACGAGCGCCAGCGGCGAATCGGACCGCAATCCGACGATGTACAACATCGAGATCCGGCCCGACCGTCCCCCCGAAATTACGCTCATCGATCCGAAGACCGATCTGGAGCTGCCGGCCAACGCCGAGCTGCCGCTGCTCTTCGACGCGCGCGATCCCGATTTCGCGCTGACCTATATCAATCTCAAGATCGAGAAGGATGGCGCGTCGGTAATTGGGCCGGAGATCTATGACGGCCACGATAATCCCGATCAACACGTGAGGAAGACCTTCAAGTGGTCGCTCAAGGACTATCACTTCCGCCCGAAGGAGACGATCACCTATTGGCTCGAGGCCCAGGACAATCGCAAGCCGCTGGCGAACACGACCGGCTCTTCGCCCCGTTTGAAAATCCACATCACCGATCCGGTGCCCGAGAGCCAGGTCAGAAAAGAATTCGAGATGGCCGAAAAGCGGCAGCGGGAGGAGATGAAGCATCTCGACGAGGACAAGACTCAGCCCAAGCCGGACGAGGACCAGGTCGCCGACGCCACGCCCCCGGTGCCGAAAATCCCCAAGCCGCCGCAAAGAGGCAAGTCCGTCCCCATTCCGCAGCAGCAACCCGACGCCGGCCAGCAGCAGCAAAGCGACAAGCAAGACGGCGACGACCAAAACAAGAAGGGCGACAAGGGCTCCGGGAACGAAGGCGACGGTCAGGGGGGCGCCGGCGGTGAGAAAGGGGATCAAGGCGACAAGGGGAATGGAGAGAACGGCCAGAAGGGTCAATCGCAAAAGTTGAGTCCCGACGACCCGTCGGACGACCCGAAGACCCTCCAGAAACTGCACGATCATTTCCAAAAGGACGACCAGGGGGGTAACGGTTCCGAGTCGAAGTCGCAGCAGGGCGATCAAGGCTCGAAGGCGGGCAACGAAAAGAGATCCCCCGACAAGCAGTCCAAATCGGACGGCAACTCCAAACAAAACGGCGCCGACTCGCCGCAGAACGAGAAGGGTGCGCAAGACAAGCGTGACGGCCAATCCGGACAGAAAGGCGATCAGCAGCCACAGCCCGGTAGTTCGCAGCAGCCCGGCGCGCAGCCAAACGCACGCGACAAAGAGCAAAACGGCAAAAAAGAAATCGGCAAGAATCAAGACGGGAAGAATCCAGACGGCAAGAAACAAGACGGTCAGAATCCCGGCGGACCCGAGCAAAATCCCCTCGGCAAGAATCTGCCCGGCAAGAAGCCGGGTCCATCCGCCAACCCGTTCGAGGCGGGCAACAAGCCCGGCTCAAATCAACCGCAGCAGGCGCAGCCGCAGAATCCGGACGCCGCAAACAAGAACGAAGCGGGCAAGAACGAAAACGGCGCCGGCGACAAAAACGACAAGAACGCTAATGCCAATCCCCAAGGCGGCCGAAAACCTGACGAAGGGAAGGGCGACGGGCCCTCGAGCGAGCGACAAAAACCAGAGAACCAGCCCGGCGCCCGTCCAAACGATGGTCGGCCGCAGCCCGGGGAAAAACAGCCCGGCGAAAAGCCCCAACCCGGCGATAAGCAACAGCCGGGCGACAAGCAACAAGCCGGCAACAAACAACAGGGGCAAAAACCCGAGCCCGGGCAGAATCAAGATTCCGGTCAGCGGACGCAGCCCGGCGACCAGTCGAAATCGGACATGAAAGAGGCTCGAGGCAAGGACGAAAAAGGCCAGCCCTCGCCCGGCGATCAATCGTCATCTCCCAACGATCAAAACAAAAGCGCGGGTCGCTCCTCCGATTCCAACTCGCAGCCCGACCAGAATCGGTCCAAGCCCGACGGATCAAACAATCCCTCGAAGGGCTCAAGCGGCAACGATCAGAAGGACCAGCACACTCAAAGCGGCGTTCGCCAGGACGCGTCGCGGCAAAATGGCAGCAAGGACGAAGCGGGAAAACGCAGCTCCACTCCCGCAGACAAGCCGCAGAACGGAAAGCCCAGTGGCTCCGACCGCAAGGACGCGACCAAGAACACCGACATGACGCATCGCAACGGCGACCGCGACTCGCGGCCGCAAAAAGAGGCCGGCGCGAAGCCGCGTGCGGGCCAACCCGAGGACGGGACTCAAAACGTCAAGCCGCGCGAAACGCCCCCCGGCGAGAACCCGGACGAAAAAGCCCCCAAGCGCCGGGCCAAATCCCAGGATCCCGAAGAGAATCCCAAGGCCATCGATCAGAACACTAACAAGCTGCATTCCAAGTCCATGCGCGACGAGCAGCAGTCCAACAGCAAGGGGGACGAGCAATCCGACGTCGGCAAAACGGGAGACACGAAGCGGACCTTCGACAAGAATGCCCCCCTCTCTCAGGAAGGGACCGAGAATCCCGGCGCCAAGCAGAAAACCAGGCGGCAAGACCCGGCCGCGAAAGACGGGCGCGAAGAACGCGACCTGAAAGCGCGTCCGCAAGGCGGCAAAGAGGACGCTTCCTCCAAGCCGAGCGAACAATCTCAAGCAGGCCAGCCGCAACAGGGACAGAAAGGTCAGCCCGGCCAGCAAGGCGAACAAGGCCAGCAGGGCGAAAAATCGCAGCAGGGCCAAAGCGGACAGAAGAGCCAAAGCGGCCAGCAGGGAAATAGCGGCCAGCCGGGCAAAGGAGATGAAGGAAAGTCTGGACAGCCCGGCCAGAGTTCGTCGTCCAGTGACAGCGGAGGCGAAAAAGCCTCCAAATCGGGCGGGCAGGGCGCGCCGGGAATGGGCTCCGGCAAAGGAAACAATAACGGCGGTGGCGGGTTCAACAACGGCAACGGCTCGGGCGCCGGCGAAGGGCTGGTCAACACCGAGAAAGAAGCGAACCTCGACTACGCCCGCAAGGCCACCAATCTGATCCTCAATCGCCTGCAAGGACAGCTCAGCCGCGGCCAGGTCGACGAAAAGCTCCTCAAGGAGCTGGGCTGGACCAAGGACGAAGTCCGCCGTTTCGTCGAGCGCATGCACCACGAGGCGCAGAGCGAGCAGGGGAATACTCCGGCCGACAAGGCTCGCAGCCTGCAGTTTCTGGAGACATTGCGGACTCTCGAGCTGAAGCAGACTCCCAAGAGCCGCTCGGGGAGCGGACTGCAGAAGGTGGGGGGCTCCGAGATCGAAGGCCATCGCTCGACGCCGCCGGCCGAGTATCGCGAGCGATACGACGCGTTCACGAAGAGCCTCAACCAATCGACCGCGCCGCGCGACAAGAAGTAGCGGAGCGACGACGCGCCCGCGAGCTTACACCTGCGGCTCGCCGGGCTGTGTTCGCGCGGAGCGTGCCCACCGCTGCCAGCCGAAATAAAACGGAAGGCCCAGCCCGATCAGGACCAGTCCAATGTTCGCTCGCTCGGGGTCGCCCCGGTAGACCTCGAACAGAAACCAGCAATAAAAGAGGGCGTAGGCAATCGGCACGACCGGGTATCCGAGCGTGCGATAGGGACGCGGCAGGTCCGGTCGGGTGCGGCGCAGGATGAGCACGGCGATCACCGACAGCGCGTAAAAGATGCTCGACGCGAACACGACGTAATCGGTGAGGACGTCGAAAACCGTGTGTTCCCATTTGTAGCGTTGCACGAGGATCGACGACCCGATGACCAGGGCGATGGCCATCACGGCCTGCACGAGAATCGCGAAGGCGGGCGTCCGGTAACTCGCGTGGATCCAGCCCAGCTGGGGGAAAAATACCCGGTCGCGGCCCATCGCGAACGAAACCCGCGGGCTCAAGAGCATGTTGCTGTTGATCCCGCCAAACGTGCTCAGCATGATGCCAATCGTCACGAGTACCGCGCCCCGACTGCCCAAGAGGACCTCGCACATCCGCTCGGCCGCGTGATCGCGCGCATCTTTGATTTTGCTCAGCGGAAGCGCCAGTTCGCTCATCGGCAAAACGAGGTGATAAGCCACCGTCGCCGAGACATACAGCACGATTACAATCGCCAGCCCGACGAAAAGGGCGCGCGGGATATTGCGCTGCGGCTCCCGAATCTCTTCCCCCACGGCTCCCAGCGATTCCCATCCGTTATACGCCCAAAGCACGCCGAGCAAAGCGGCCGCAAAGGCGGCGGACAGAGTCCCCTGGGCGGGGACCACCGTGGTGGCAAGATTCTCGGGTTTAAGCGGAATCGACAGCCAGGCAGCCGCGGCGAACGGCAAGAGCGCAACCCCCGCAAGGAACCCTGCCTTTGCGATTGTGGTCAAGGCCTGCATTCGCCCGCCCCAGATCACGCCCAGGATGTTGATCCAAGCCAATGCCGCAATGACGGCCGATTCGACGGCGACTTCGGTCCAGGTCTCGAGGCGCGTGTGAGCGATCTTTGTCGCCATGCCGACGAAGACAACCGTCAGCGCCCCCATCGACGCGGGTTTGGCGAACAAAAAATCGGTCCAGCCGAACAAGAACGCGACGGGACGCCCGTAGGCCTCGCGGAGATAAACGTACATCCCCCCCGCCGTCGGCAGCATCGTGCCCAGCTCGGCAAGACAGAGCGAACCCATCAGGCAGATCAGTCCGCCAATCACCCAGGCGGCGAGGATCACGCGAAAATCGCCGGCGTCGTAGGCGATCCTGCCCGGTTTGACGAAGATCCCCGAGCCGATGACGTTGCCGACGACGACGGCGATCGCCATTCCGGGCCCAAGCGCCCGCAACAGCGAGGGGCCGTGTGGTGCGGTCGCGTCTGGTCCCTCGGGCTGGGTCATGGCGGCCCTTTAGAGCCCGCGGCCGGCCGCGGCCTTTGCCGCCGGACTGCCGGCGGTCGGCACAACTTTCGTGAGCTGCAGGGTCTCAAGGCTCAGGTCGATGTTGTTAGCAAGCTTTTCGGCGGCCGACACATTCTCCGGCAGCACGTAGACGAGACTGACCTCGTTCTTTTCCTGCTTCGTGTTATAAACCTCGATCCGATAATCCTTCCCATAGATCGATGCGGCAAAGCCCGGGCGAACGGCTTTAAAGGTTCGCGGCACAACCCAGGCTTCGCCTTTGGGAACCGCGTCGGTCGCCATCTTTTCAGGCGCCGGATCGGTCTGGCCAACCGCCTGGGCAATCGTGTGCAGGACGTCGACGTTGAAGCGGGCGGCCTTCTCGTCGGAGCCTTTCTTGCCCAAGAGCTCGCCGTTGGTCAACACGTACAGGTAACCCAGTTCGCGCGCTTTGCCTCCGACCGACAACGACGTCTTGAATGCCCCCTGCAGCCCGGGGAAAGTGATTTCCGCATAATCGGGCTGACGGGGATCGCGCTCCTCGACAGCCGGCTCTTCCTCGACCGGCTCCTTGGCCTTCTCCTTCGACCCGCCCTTGGGGCTCTTTTTCGGCTTAGGCTTTGGCTTGGGACCGGGGATCTCCTCAAACTGTCTGGGCACTCGCATCTTCACTCCCTTGCCGGTCCAGGTCGGGGAGAGGTTCTGATTCAATTTGTCCAAGTAGGTGAAATAGCGCCTGCTGTCGTCCAGCCGACGCTCGTAAGTTTCGCGCCCGCAGCCGGCGGCGAAAACCGCAGTCACCACAAAAGCCAGACAGATCGGGAGAATGGCCCGCATGGTCTTCTCTTCCAAGCGGCAAAAGGAACCACTGTGCGAAGGAAGCAGACTGCTTCCAACGAAGATTCGCCTGCAATCTTTGACTCCTCGATTTTGCTCCGGCGCGGCAAAGGGGTCAATCGGGTACTCGAGATTTTGGCTCATGCGCCGCCGCGCTTGGCGGACTTGCCGCGCTTGTGCGACGCCTCATCCTGGCGGTCGATCTCTTCCTGGATTCGCGCGACGTCGGCTTGTGTGATCGAATGGGTTGGCCCAAGGTCGCTCGAAAGATCCTCGGCGACCGGCACCTCGCCGAAGATCGCCAGCCAGGCGTCGGTCTCTGTTTGGTTGCCGCTCATGCCGGCAGGAGGCTCAAGCTGCGGGGCGCTTTCGTCTGAGACCGGGCCGCGGCGTTCGAGTTCCTGGACGAAGTCTTCGCTGTCCGTGAAGGCGCCTCGCCGCTTTTGGACGCTGCGCTGCAGGCGATGGTCGCTCGAGACCAGGCGGATTTGCCGCGGCGCGGAGTGTGCGGTGACCAGCTCTTCGATCGTGTCGTCGGCGTCCTTTCCCGGCGAGGCAAATCGGATAGCGATCCCGGCGGCGGTCAATTGTCGCGGCAGACCGGGGGGCGCGCCCGTCGCGTCAAACACGATTGTGGTCCGCTCGCGCTCGGCCGCGGTCAGATGTTTCGCGAGAAAGGCTACGAGCTGCGCCCGGCTCCGCTCGAGCTGCCGCGGCCCATACTTGCGGCGGGCCAGTCCGGCCGCGTGCAGCAGGTTGTATCCGTCGATGATGAGAAATGGTCGTCGCACCCTGTTATCGTCTCCGAGGGTGTCGATGACTGTCAACGTGTCGATTCTTAGTTCGCGGCCCGATTCTGGGCGGGCGCACTCGCCAAACGTGCCGCGATGATCCCGGGCGGTTCGTCCGACTGTCGTGGAATGGCAAGCGATTGACGGTCGATGGCGGAGGCACCCGCCTCGCCTGCCACGCTGCCGACGAATCGAAAATCTCCGACCGTCAAACCTTCGATCACCAGGCCGCCGGAATCGAGCGGCGTCGCAGGCTCTTGCCCGGGCTTGCTCCAAGCCAGGATGGGAACGTCGGGCCGGATCACCGATTCACGACCGGTGATCGTGATCGACCGGAATGCCGATGGCCTGGCCGAGCTCTCCACCCGGATTAGCGCAGCCCCGCGGCCCGCGAGGTCAAAGGCAGAATCCTGAAGCACCAGGCGGAGCAATCCGGCCGATCGGTTTCTTGGGGACTGCGTGCGGCACATCCAGGCGGCCCGCCTCAGAGTGAGGTGCTGTGCGAAGATTGTGATGTCGCGGTCGCCGCTGGAAGCCGCAAACTCGAGCAGACCTCCGCCGAGCTCAAGGCAGTTTTCGACTTCGACACGCGTCGGCGCCGTTTCGAATCGCACCGCCTCGCGCCCCGTCACGAACACTGTGTTGGTGATGCGAATGCGACCCGCATCGGGGTCCCGAGCTTGGGCGGCCGTCCAGGAGATGGCACAAGCGGACGGATTGGTGTTGTCGCGCGCCGTATCGACTTGCCCCGTGCGAAGCGTGCAGCCGGTGAGCGTCAGCTCTTGCGAGCGGATCTCCATAATCGCGGGAAACCGCGTTTGCTGTGCCAGACGGACGATCACGTGCTCCATCGCGAATTTTCGGCAGCCCACGCAGAACGGCCGGTCGCCGACTTCGATGGTCGCCGGCTCTCGGCCCGTTCCGCGGATCAGCAGATCGCCGACGCAATTGAGTGCCTCCGCTTCATACCGGCCCTGACCCAGCTCGATCACACCGTCAGAGTTCGGTGGTGGAAGCGGCGGCAGAGCTTCGGCGGGAAGCTCAGGAGCGGTCCGAGCAGTTCGATTCACGGCTGCGATCTCGGCGAACGCGTCACCGGCCACCTCTTGTTTGGTCTCGCTCGCGGTTTTGGTCGCCGGCGCGTTGCTGACCCTCAGGAGTTCCGCAGTCGCACCGTGCTGCACCAAGAAAAGGGCGGCTCCGAAAAGGACGAACAGCAACAGGGCGACGGCCGCGGCGGGGAATCGGTTTGGCCGCTCGATAACCAGTTGATCGGGCGGCGCCGCGCCGTCGAAACGGCGCAAGAACCGAGAGAGCCGCTGGCGGCCGCTGGCGTTCGGCGCCCCGAATCTCCGAGCGATGGCCGCAAAGCTCGCTGGACGCTGCTCGGGGTTGGCGTGTGTGCAGGCCCGGACGGCTTCGGCGAGCGAGGGCGGCACATCGGGCGCGATCGTCCGCACGTCGGGCACGCCCCGGGATTGGTGGGCCGCCAACTTGGCGAGGGGATCGCCCGTCGGAAAAGGAGGCCGCCCAGCCAAGAGCTGCCACAGCAGGCAGCCGAAGGCGTAGATTTCGCTCGAGGTCGTGATTGGATTGCCGGTCCCGATTCGCTCGGGAGCAACTGCGTCGTAGGCGTCGGGAGGGACATCGTCGCGAACGAGCACGCTCTGCTTAAGCGCCGCGCCGATTCCCGCGTCGACGAGGACCGCGTTTCCCACCCCCGTAATTCTCACGTTGTCGAGGGAGATCTGACCGTGCAAGAGAGCGCGTGCCTCGAGGGCCGCACAACCGTGCGCGACGTGTCGGCCGATCTCCGCCACCACTTCCGCCGGGAACCGGCCGCGCCGAATCAGCAGTTCTTTGCAGGTCGGCCCCGAGACGGAGCGACTCAAGAGGATGATCGCGCTGGCCTGCTCGCCCAGCGAGTGCGGCACAACGACAAACGGCGATTCCAGCCCTCGCGCTTTATCGATGCAGTCGCGCAGACCGGCGGCATCGATCTCACCGTTTGGCGCCCGTAATCGCTTCAGCACGACAATGGCGCCCTGTGTCGTTCGGGCACGGCAGGTCTCAGAATCCTTCCCGGCCCCCAGCCGCTCGAGTAACACGCAGGACCCGATGCAAAGCTGTTCCGGAGGAGCCGATTGGAGGACCTTGGCTTGATAGGGGGTCAGGCTGCCGAGCTGCAGAAGGGCGTCGATCCAGACGAAGTCGAACGCGGGTATGCCGCGCGCCAGTTTGCGAACGATTCGACGGCAGCGCCGAAAATCGCGGTCTGAGCAGAGATTCAGACGGACGAGCGTGTCCCGCAAGTTCTTATTGGCTGGCGACACGAACACTTTGCGGGCGTCCCCGAGAGCGGCCGATATTCAGAAGCGGCCGGGCGAAGTTTGGCCGGACTTATCCCAGATTCCGGCGGATGGGACAAGATGTTGAGGCCGCAAAATCGCGCACGGTCATTGCGACGCAAATCTGTCGTGTAAAGGAGGTTCGTTTCGGCAAGCTTTGGTTGCGGGGTTTTATTCCAGTGACCTTTCCATTAGCCGGCGAAAGTGCAAGAATAGCTGTGCAACGAATGCGGTGCCCCTGCCGGCCGCGCAAACCGGGTTGTGGTTACCGACTGCGGAACTTGGTATGCTGCGGCGCTTGCGGCGCGTGGGAATGGCCGACTGACGGCGGACCGGGTGTGGTCGTTCGGAGCGGAGTGTCTGGGGTCGATCGTTTCGAGGATCGGCGCTCTGACCACCGAGCGAATCGCACGCTGAACTGAACAGCAGGTTCAGACTCGCCAAGCTTTTCCGCCCCCAAGCCCAACGAGATGGAGCCGGTTCGTTCTCGAAAGTTTGATGTCGAGTTAAACACGATGCCCGATCAGCCCGCACAGCGCGAGCTGCGGAGTATCCTCCAATCGACGCGTGTCGGAGATCTGGAGCTGACTCCGTGCCCGATTCTGCCTCCGACGGCCACGGTCGCCGAGGCGGCTGCTGCCATGCGCCAAGAAAGCCACGGCAGCGCGCTGGTTTGCGCGGTGGGGAAAGTCGTCGGTATCTTCACCGAACGCGACTTGATGCGCGTGATCGCGGCGGACCGCGGCCTGAACATGCCGCTCTCCCAGGTGATGACCGCCAACCCCAAGACCGTCACGACGGCGGACACCTTGTTCGAGGTGGCCCGTTCGATGGACGAGGGGGGGTACCGGCGCTTGCCCGTGGTGGATGCGGCCGGGGTTCCGGCGGCGATTGTCGACGTGAAGTCACTCGTGCACTTTCTCGTCGAGCATTTTCCGGCGGCCGTTTATAACCAGGCCTCGCACGACCGCCTGATTGCGAAGGACCGTGAGGGAGCCTGACTCAACCAACACAGACCGACCCATCGAGAAAAACCAACATTGTTCCCAGGCAAGCCCCGCGAGCCTGTCTGTTGATCCCGAAAGCTGCTTTCCCGAACGATTGAACTGATTCAAACTACCTTTTGATCCGTCCGCATGCACAACTCCCGCGGCGGACGAGTTGTTCATCCGAGGAGTGAGCGACTGATGGCGACGATCGAGACACAAGCTCCCGAGGGTCTTAACGGCAAGAAGACCGAGCAACTCGAAACCGTAGTGGTGCGGTTCTGCGGCGACTCCGGAGACGGCATGCAATTGGCCGGCACGCAGTTCACCAACGCGTCGGCCGTGTTCGGCAACGACGTCAGCACGCTCCCCGACTTTCCGGCCGAAATCCGCGCCCCAGCCGGATCGCTGGCGGGCGTCAGCGGCTTTCAGCTTTGCTTCTCGGCCCACGACATCTACACGCCGGGCGACACCGTCGACACGCTGGTCGCGATGAACCCTGCGGCTCTCAAGACCAACTTGGGCGATCTGAAGCGGGGCGGCACGCTGATCCTCAACGAGGACGCGTTTGACCGCAGCAACCTGAGCAAAGCGGGCTACGCCACCAATCCCCTCGAAGACAATTCGTCGCTGGCCGGGTATCGGGTCCACAAGGTTCCGATGACTCGGCTCACGCGCGACGCCGTCGAAGGTCTCGGGCTGTCGCAGCGCGAGGCCGATCGCTGCCGAAACTTCTTCGCCCTGGGACTGGTTTACTGGCTCTACGAGCGCGACTCCAAGCCGACGATTCAGTGGGTTAGAGATAAGTTCGGCAAGAACCCAGCGATTGCCGAGGCGAACATCCGCGCCCTCAACGGCGGCTACAACTACGGTTTTTCGACTGAGTCGTTCACCGTCCACTACCAGGTGCCGCCGGCCAAGCTGGCTCCGGGCAAGTACCGCAAGATCACCGGCAACGAAGCGCTGGCCTACGGCCTGGCAACGATAGCCAAGCTTTCCGGAACGCGGGTGATTTATTCCGGCTACCCCATCACGCCGGCCAGCGACATTCTGCACGAGCTGTCGAAGCTCAAGCATTTCGGCGTGGTAACGTTCCAGGCCGAGGACGAAATTGCCGCTATGTCGGCGACGGTTGGCGCCGCGTATGGCGGCAATCTGGCCGTCACGGCCAGCAGCGGGCCGGGCATTTGCCTCAAGGGCGAGGCGATGGGGCTCGGAATGATCACCGAACTACCGATGGTGATCATCGACGTGCAACGCGGCGGCCCCAGCACGGGTCTGCCGACCAAAACGGAACAATCCGACCTGCTGTTGGCGATGTTCGGGCGCAACGGCGAATCGCCGCTGCCGATTGTCGCCGCGGCCACGCCGGCCGATTGCTTCGACCTCGTTCAAGAGGCGATGCGGATCGCCGTCGACTTCATGGTGCCGGTGATCTTTTTGTCCGACGGATATATTGCCAACGGTGCCGAACCGTGGCGGATCCCACAGGTCTCGGACCTCAAGCCGGTGGTCGTCAAGCATCCGACCGAGCGCAATTCGCCCGACGCATTTTTGCCCTACAAGCGCGATGAGCGCTACGTGAGGCCGTGGGCGCTGATCGGCACGAAGGGGCTCGAGCACCGGGTCGGCGGGCTCGAAAAGGCGGACATCACCGGCAACGTCGAGTACTCTCCCGCCAACCACCAGCACATGACCGATATCCGCTATTTGAAGGTGGCGGGCATCGCCGATTACATCCCCGAGCAGACGGTGGAAGGCCCGGAATCGGGCGAGTTGCTCGTCGTGAGCTGGGGCGGCACCTACGGCACCGTGCGCACGGCCGTGCGGCAAGCGATGTCGGAAGGCAAGAGCGTCGCGCACTGCCACCTGCGGTACATGAATCCCTTCCCCCGTAACTTGGGGGACATCTTGAAGCGCTACGAGAAAGTTCTGGTGCCCGAATTGAATCGGGGCCAGCTGCGATTCCTGCTGCGAAATGACTTCCTCGTCGACGCGCAAGGCCTGAACAAGATTCAGGGCAAGCCCTTCCTCGTCAGCGAGGTCTCCGAAGCCATCCGGAAAACTTTGGAAAACTAAAAGACTATGAGCGTCGAACTGCCTCAGTTGAGCGCCAAGGACTTCGCGAGCGACCAGGAAATTCGCTGGTGCCCGCGCTGTGGTGACTACTCCATCCTGGCGCAGATGAAGAAAGTCCTGCCCACGCTGGGCATCCCCAAGGAAAAGTTCGTGTTCGTTTCGGGGATCGGCTGCTCCAGCCGCTTCCCGTACTACATGGACACCTACGGCGTGCATGGCATTCATGGCCGCGCACCCGCCATCGCCACCGGCGTAAAGCTGGCCAAGCCCGACATGCAGGTCTGGGTAATCACCGGCGACGGCGACGCGCTGTCGATCGGCGGCAATCACTTCTTGCATTGCATTCGCCGCAACCTCGACGTGAAAGTGATCCTGTTCAACAACCAGATCTACGGTCTTACCAAGGGTCAATATTCTCCGACGAGCCCCGTCGGCGCCCGCACCAAGAGCACGCCGTATGGCTCGGTCGATCGCCCCGTCAATCCGCTGTGCGTTGCGATCGGCGCGGAAGCCACGTTCGCGGCTCGCGCAGTCGACGTCGACATTAAGCATCTGACGATGGTTCTTGAACGGGCCGCCCATCACAAAGGGACGGCGTTCGTCGAGGTCTACCAGGATTGCAACGTCTTCAACTCCGGCGCGTTCAACTACGCGTCGAAGAAGGAAGAGAAGGACGACAACGTCGTTTACCTCGAGCACGGCAAGCCGCTGATCTTCGGCAAGAACCGCAACCGGGGTATCCGCATCAACGAGATGAGCCGTCCGGAAATCGTCGAGCTGGGGGGCGACATTCGCGAGGACGACTTGCTCTTCCACGACGAGAAGGCGCCGGAGCCTTCGCTGGCGTTCCTGTTGGCCCGGATGCGGTACCCGGAATTTCCCGAGCCGCTGGGGGTCTTCCGCGACGTGCAGAAGCCAACGTACGACGAGGGTGTGCTGGCCCAGGTCGAGGCAGCGGCCGCAAAGCTGGGTCCTGGCGATCTGGACGGTCTTTACAACGACGGCGATACGTGGGTGGTACAGTAGGGACCTTAGGAGCCGCGCACGAAGTATGCGGTCCGCCGCAGGCGGGCTGGCGGCGCGGTGGCAGGTTACAGCGTGAGGCGGCCAGCCCGCAAGATAAAAAATGATTTGCCCGGATTGCGGTTACGACAATATTGAAGGGGTCGACTGGTGCGAGCAGTGCGGGCAGCCGCTCGTCGAGCTCGATCCCGCGACCTGCGAGCTGGAAGAGTCGATCTCGCGGCATAGCATCCGCGTGCTGTCTCCCAAGCCGGCCGTCTCCGTTCCTCCGACGTGCACGGTGCGTGAGGCGGTCCGCATGATGGCCCAGAAAAACATCGGCTGCTTGCTCGTTCAAGAGAGCGCGGGCGTCACGGGCGTCTTCACCGAACGGGATGTGCTCAATCGCGTCTCGCCCGACCTGTCGGCGCTCGATCGGCCGGTGCGGGACTATATGACCCGCTCCCCAGAAACGATCCGCCGGCAGGATTCGATCGCCTACGCCCTGCACGCCATGGACATCGGCGGCTACCGACACATGGCGGTGGTCGATTCGGAGGGCTCACCCACGGGAATTTTGTCCGTACGCGACATCCTGCGGTTCTTGTGCGTGCGGTTTGCGGAAATCCGCTCGGGCGGCCGCTAGAAGCGTCTCGGCACTTGCACCCAAAAGCGTCGGCAAAGGATTGCCTGGCTGATGGCAGAATCTTCCACTCGCGTGGGCCTGCTGGTCGTGGGCGACCTCTTCTCGCCCGAGATGCTGCGCGTCGAAGAGCGCGTGGAACAGCTCGCGCGAGACGGCTTTGACGTTCGAGTTGTTTGCGGCCTCGCCGAGGCTTTTCCAAAATGCGCGGCGGACGCCTGGCAGCCCGAGCTCGTGATCGTCTGCCAGCACTGGCCGAACGAATATACGTCGGCTGACGTCCGCAAGTTACTGACGGCGTTTCCGCTGGCGCGCCTCGTTTGTTGCTATGGTCCGTGGTGCGCCTCGGATGGCCGCACGCGCGACATCTGGCCGCTTTCGGTTCGAGTGCCGGCCGAATTCGCTGTTCGGCGGATCGACATCGAGCTGGAGGTGATGGCCGGCACGCGTCCGCCGCTGCCGCTGACGGCCTCGCGGGACGAGATTTTTTTGTTCGATCCGGATTTGGCGATCGAAGCACCCACAAGCTGATCCGCCACGGCGGACGGCGCGCCGGGATTCTCACGATCCGGGTTTGTTCGGCTCGTGCGCGTGCGCTGCGTGCGTAATCCGCCAGTCGTGTCCGACGATCAGCCGCGCCCCGCGGCTGTACGTCAGGTACGAGATCGCCCATTGGAAAACCACGAACAGCCGGTTCTTGAAACCGGTCAAATAGTAAATGTGCACGAACAGCCAGACCATCCAGGCGAAAAATCCGCCGAATTGCAGCTTCCAGATGTCGGCGACGGCCCGACTGCGGCCGATCGTGGCGAGCTGCCCTTTGTCGACATAGTGGAACTTTGATCGCGGACGTCCGGCCAGGTCTCCGCGGATCGCGTGCGCGGCGAAGCGTCCCTGCTGCATGGCCACCTGCGCCAAACCGGGAAGCGGCTGTCCGTTCTGGTGGTCGAAGCGACATTGGTCGCCGATCACGAACACCTCGGGATGTCCTTCCAGCGACAAGTCGGGCTGCACAATCACCCGTCCGTTGCGATCGAGCGGAACTGCGAGGGCGTGGCTGAGTCCCACGGCGCGGACGCCGGCCGCCCAGAGCACGGTGGCCGCCTCCACGCGCTCGTTGCCGATTTGCACGCCCCCCTTATCGACTCCCGTCACCGTGCTGTGCGTCCAGACCTGCACGCCGAGCGTTTCCAGATCGCGCGTCGCTCGCGCCGAGAGCTTTCGTGGAAAAGCGGCCAGCACCCGGTCGCCGCTCTCGACCAGAATCACGCGGGCCAGCTTTGAGTCGATCCGCTTGAAGTCGCGCGACAGGGTGAAGCGGCTCATCTCGCCGATCGCGCCGGCCAGCTCGACGCCGGTCGGTCCGCCGCCCACCACGACGAACGTCAGCAGCGAACGGCGTTTTTGGAGATCGTGCGTCCGTTCCGCTTCTTCGAACGACTGCAGGATCCTCCGCCGGATCTCCGTCGCCTGCTCGATGGTCTTCAGGCCCGGGGCGAACTCCTCCCATTGATCCTGGCCAAAGTACGAATGCAGCGATCCGCAGGCCAGGATCAGGTAGTCGTAGCGGAACGATCCGAAGTCGGCGACGACCTCTTTCTGGTCGAGATGGACGTCGGTCACCTCCCCCTCGAGAACCTCGATATTCGAGTACTGCGAGAGGATGCCGCGGATCGGCTGGGCGATCTCGGCGGGGCTCAGCCCGGCCGTTGCCACCTGGTACAAGAGGGGCTGAAAGAGGTGATGGTTCCGCCGATCGAGCAGCGTGACTTCGACGCCCCGTGCGTTGCCCAGGGCCTTGGCCGCCGAGAGCCCGCCAAATCCCCCGCCGACGATCAGGACGCGTGCCATGGCACGAATTTACAGAATGCCTGCATTGTTGTCGCCGACTCGATATATTAAGGAGCGTCCGCTCGGTGCCGTCACTGGCTGCCGCGACAGCCGAACTCCGGGCGTTCCGACGAAGCCGTCCCTTCCAAACCTCTCCGACAAATTCAAGCCAAGCTGTGAGGAGCCTGCCGATGTGGGTTCGTAAGTGGGAACGCGATCAAAAGCAGGGCGTCGACTCTCCGATTCCGACCCAAGTCCTCTCGAACGAGGAATTCATTCCGCGCCCGCAGACGGCCCAACAGAAACAGTGGGAAAAGCTGATCGGCGAGCTGGCCGATGAGAAATCGAAAAAGCTCGGCATGGAGCGGCGTGATTTCCTGCGCAGCTCGATGGGCATGGCGACCGCGTTCTTGGCCGCCAACATGGTGTATGGGCCCTACTGGGACGTTGATGCGGCGGAGACGCTCGAGCAGGCAGCGACCGACGAGAAATGGCCCAAGGGAGAGTACTTCGTCATCGACGTGCAGACGCACTTCACTGATTCGGCAGCCGGACCCATGTTTGGGTTTCGGACGATGGAGTTCGTCCGCAACATGGGGTTCCACCTCAAGAACGATGTCGCGGCCTACAGTTTTCCGAATTACGTGAAGGAGATTTTCTTCGACAGCGAGACGAGCATCGCGGTGATTTCAGGCGTGCCGGGCAAGGAGATCAACAAGGATCCCAAGACCGGGAAAGTACTGGAAGGGCGAAAACGCACGCCGGGCCTGGCAATTCTGCCGAGCTGGCAAATGTCGCAGTCGAAGAAGCAGATCAACGAACTGGCCAAGAGCCAGCGGGCCCTCTGCCAGGGGAATTGCGCACCCAACCACTACTGGAACCGTAAGGCCAACAAGCCGGACTTTCCCGCGCTCTTCGAGCAGATGGAGCGAGAGGTCAAAACCTACGGCATCGACAGCTGGAAGTGGTACTGCCACACCGATCCGGGCCGTTCGGGTGACGGCTTCAAACTCGACGACGAGAAGCTCACGTACCCGTTCTACGAGAAGTCGAAGCAGCTCGGGTTAAAAAAATTCAGCGTGCACAAGGGCTACGCGTCGCAATCGCGGACGCTCGGCCACCTGGCAAACCCGGCCGACATCGAGAAGGCGGCCAAAGACCATCCCGATCTGACCTTCGTCATCTATCACTCGGCGATCAAGCACG
>DASPSM010000876.1:0-22306 GCA_035623955.1 Planctomycetaceae bacterium | reverse complement strand
ACCTGCGCGACGGTTTCGGCCCGCTACGGCATCCCGATCGTCAACCGCCGTCTGGCCGTCACGCCGATTGCACGGATCGCCGATGGGCACGACGTTGATGGGCTGGTGCGGATCGCGAAAACGCTCGACGAGTCGGCAGAGGCCGTGCAGGTCGACCTCATCGGCGGGTTTTCGGCACTGGTTCACGCGGGCATGACGGCCGGTGCCGTCAAATTAATCGAGAGCCTGCCGGCCGTGCTGTCGACGACGCAACGAGTGTGTGCCTCGGTCAACGCGGCTTCGACCAAGGCAGGGATTAACATGACAGCCGTTGCCCTGTTGGGCCGGAAGATTCTCGAGATCTCCCAGGCGACGGCCAACCGCAACGGGTTCGGCTGCGCGAAGCTCTGCGTGTTCGCCAACGCGCCGGACAACAATCCATTCATGGCCGGGGGATTCCACGGAGAGGGCTCGCCCGACACAGTGATTCACATTGGTGTCAGCGGCCCGGGCGTGGTCAAACGCGCCCTCGAACGACTGCACGACGCGGCCCCCGATTGCAAACTCAACGATATCGCGGAAGAAATCAAATCGACCGCGTTCCGCGTGACGCGCGTCGGCGAGCTGATCGGTCGCGAGGTGGCGGAACGCCTCGGCGTGCCGTTCGGTATCGTCGATTTGTCGCTGGCGCCGGCGCCGAAGATGGGAGACAGCGTGGGCGAAATCCTGCATCTGATCGGCCTCGACAAACTGGGTGCTCCGGGCAGCACGGCAGCCGTGGCGATGCTGAACGACGCGGTGAAAAAAGGCGGGCTGTTCGCATCGTCCTCCGTGGGCGGATTGTCGGGCGCTTTTCTGCCGGTCACCGAAGACGGCGCGCTGGCTCATGCCGCGGCCGAAGGCTCGTTGACTTTGGAAAAGCTGGAAGCGATGACGAGCGTCTGTTCGCTTGGGCTCGACATGGTGCCCGTTCCCGGCGACACCGACGCCGAGACTTTGGCTGCCCTGATGGCCGACGAGCTGGCAATCGGCGTGTTTAACAACAAAACCACGGCCACGCGCCTGATCCCGATCCCCGGCAAGAAGGGGGGCGAGATCGTGTCGTTCGGGGGCCTGTTCGGCGAGGGCCCCGTGCTGCGGATCAATTCGGTCGGCCAGAGCAGCCGCTTCGTCCGCCACGCCGGCCGCATTCCAGCGCCGCTCTTGAGCCTGCGGAACTGATTGGCCGGAGATCGATCGCGCCATCAGTGCGGCCGCGCCGATTTTTGCCGGCTCGGCCGTGCGTTAAGCGATGTCATTCGTTTAGACTGATTGAGAGCAACGCGATCCTGCCTTCATCCGCCCGCCTGAAATCCTCCAACCTTCGATCGGACCTCCATGCTTCGCCATCTCGTTCGCGCCTTCGCGTGCCTATTTCTGATCGCGATTGCCTCAGCCTCAGTGACTGCCGATGACGCCATCGACCTGACGCGCGCTATCGTCGTAGTCCGCGAGGGAAATCTAGCGGCGGCGGAGAAGATCGCCCCCGTGATCCTGACCGAGGAAATCGCGAAACGGACAAGCGTCAAATGGCCGGTCGCCGCCCATTGGCCCGCCGACACAAAAACTCCGGCGATCATCGCTCTCTGCGCCGACTCAATCCCCGGCGATTGGGCATCGCACCTGCCCGGCGAGCTGCCGCTTGATTTGAAGACGCGGTCACGCAAGGCCGAGGGATTTCACATCCGCGTGATTCCCGCCGCGGTCGGCCGGCCAGCGACGGTCTTGGTACTCGGCAACGATTCGCGGGGCGTGATGTTCGGCGCAGGCAAGCTCTTGCGGAGCCTCGTGTGGGCGAAAGGCACGGTCCATCTGCCGGCCGGCTTCTCCGCCGACCTCGCGCCCGATCGCGCGATCCGAGGGCATCAGATCGGCTATCGGCCGACGGCCAACAGCTACGATGCCTGGACCCTCGAGCAGCTCGAACAATATTTCCGCGACATGATTGTCTTCGGCGCCAATTCGGTCGAGAGCATTCCGCTGCACGAAGGGCGCTCCCCCGTGATGAAGTACGACCGCGACTTCGTCAACACGAAGTTCGCCGAGCTATGCGAGAAATACGATCTCGACCACTGGGCCTGGATCCCGCTGGAGCTCATTCTGCCGAACCCCGCGAAAGAGGCGGCCTTCCTCGAGAAGCAGGAGGCGTTCTTCAAGTCGTGTCGGCGGCTCGACGCCGTTTTCCTTCCGGGTGGCGATCCGGGCGACAACCATACGAAAGAGCTGATGCCGTACGCCGAGAAGATGGCCGCGCTCCTGCGAAAGTATCATCCCCAGGCCACCGTGTGGATTTCCCTGCAGCGGTTCTCTCAGGCCGACACCGACGACTTTTACACCTACCTGCAGACCAAGAAGCCCGATTGGTACGGCGGCACGGTGATGGGGCCGAGCAGCCCGGGGATGGAGATCACCCGACAGCGAACCCCTAAGCGATACAAGCTCCGCTGGTATCCCGATATCACGCACATCGTCCGCTGTCAGTATCCGATTCCGTGGCTCGATCCGGCGTGGGGCGTGACGATCGGACGCGAACCCGTTAATCCGCGGCCCGTCGATTACACAGCCATTTATCAGAACGATTACCGATTCACCGACGGCTTTCTCTCCTATTCCGACGGCATTCACGACGACTTCAACAAGTGCCTGTGGAGTCAGCTCGCCTGGCAGCCCGACGTTCCCCCGCGCGACGTGGCGATCGAGTACGCCCGCTACTTTTTCCGTCCGGATCTGGCCGAAGCCGGGGCGGACGGCCTGCTGGCGCTCGAGTCCAACCTGCGCGGCGGCATCGCGACGAACAGCAGCGTGGACGGAACGCTGCTTCAATGGAAATCGCTCGAGCACCAACTCGCAAAGACGCCAACCGATTGGCGTTTCAACCTGCACCTCCTTCGCGCCTATTACGACGCCTACACCCGCAATCGAGCGATTTACGAGGGAGAGCTCGAACGAGAATCGCTCGCCAGGCTCGGGGAAGCCTCGCGGATTGGGCCAGCGGCCGCAATTGCCGCCGCACGCGAAATCCTGAACCACGCCGTTACTCAACCCCAACACAAGGACTTGCGCGATCGAGTGGAGAGCTTGGCGCAGGATCTCTACGACACGATTGGCTTTCAGACGAGCGTGCCGAAATATCACGGCAGTGGCTACGAACGGGGCTGTCTGCTCGACTTTCTTGACTATCCGCTCAACGACCGCTGGTGGCTCGAGGACCAATTCCGGAAAATCGTCGCCCTGCCGAGCCGCACGGCCCAGCTCGAGCGCATCGACGAAATCCGCAACTGGGAGAATCCGGGGGAAGGGGGCTTTTACGACGTGATCGGCAACGTGTCCCGGTCGCCGCACATTCCCAAACTGTTCAACGCCGGCGATGCGATGCTGCACTTTCGAGACCTGCCGATGCCGACGCAGCGCTGGATGCGGGAGAAGCCGCGGCCGATCCGCTTTGCCTGGCATACGTATCTCAACACGGTCCCCGCGGGGATCACCTACACGGGGCTCGACCCCCACGCACGTTACACTGTGAAGCTCTTCGCCCAGGGCCCTTCGCCCCTGCTGATCGACGGCGAGCGGGCGAAGCTCTTGCACCAAGGGGAAAAATACGACGAGGTCACCGAGCAGGAATTCGAGGTGCCGGCCAACGCTGTAAAAGATGGTCGAATCACTCTCAACTGGGCGCGCCTCGATCAGAGCCATTTGAACTGGCGACAGCACCACTATGTGACGGACATTTGGGTGATCCGTCACAAGCCTGCGACGCAGGTGACGCACTCGGCAGCCAAATGAATTCGCCGGACGCTCGCATTCACGCGCAGGCCGCGACCGGATTTGGCCGCGCGGCCGACGCCTACGACCGCGGGCGGCCCGATTATCCGCTGATTGCCGTCGAGGACCTCGTGCGACAGCTCGAAGTCACGCCGCGCTCGTGTGTCGTCGAACTGGGAGCAGGGACCGGCAAATTCACGAGTCACCTCGCCAGGACCGGCGCACGCATCATCGCGGTCGAGCCGGTCGCGAGCATGCGGACTCGGCTGGCCGAGCGACTGCCCGAGGTCGAAGTCGTGGATGGCACCGCCGAGGCGATCCCGTTTCCCGACGCGAGCGCCGATGCGGTCTTCGCGGCTCAAGCCTTCCACTGGTTCGATGCGGAACGTGCCCTGGCAGAGATTCACCGGGTCCTGCGTCCAGGCGGCGGCCTGGGATTGATTTGGAATGTCCGCGACGAATCGCTCCCCTGGGTGCGCGAGCTGACGGCGATCTTCGACCGGCATGAAGGGACCGCCCCGCGCTATCGGACGCTCGAGTGGATGTCGGCATTTCAGGACGGATCGTTGTTTGCGCCGCTTGAATCGCGGGAGTTCACGCACGTCCAACAACTCACGCCGAGTGTCCTGCTCGATCGGGTGGCGTCGGTAAGCTTTATCGCATCACTTCCCGAGGTCGAGCGGTCAAAAGTTCTGGATCAGGTCCGCGCTTTACTCGAAAGCGAGCCGACGCTTCGCGGCCGCGAGCAATTCGAGATGCCCTACCAGACGCGGATCTATTGGTGCCGGAAGCTCTGATCGCGCGATCTGCCAGCCAGCCTTCTGGGTCACGCGCGACAGAATTGCGATTGGGCCGGCGCGCGATAGGTCACGTCGAGGTGCGGTGTGTCCAGCCGCACGTGTCCCTGAGCCTTCGAATCCAGGCAGCTCTCGAGCATGCCGGAGACGATCAGCGTGCGCTCGACCGGGTACGGAGCTTTTCCGGTCCCGAACATCTCCTCGATTTTCGACGCGAGGCAAGCAGAGTACGTCACGTTAGGCGTCGGCGTGAGGAAGAACTGCGTCGAAAGAATCTCGTCAGAGCCCTTGAGCCGGCAGGCGAACGTGTAATCGCCGACCGCGCCGTTGAGCATCAGCAGCGTCGTGCGGAGTCCGTCACGGCGCTCGATGAAATAGGCGGCCGGCTGGGGCACGATCTGCGGCAGCACGCCGCTGCCGACCAAATCCTGCGGCCGCGCGTCCTCCGTTGTTTTGCCGAGGATTTTGTCGGAGCGGGAGAGAGCCGCCTCCAACAGGCGCTTGCAGTAACGTCCCTGTTCGCCCGCTTGCCAAACCGCCGGGCCCTCAATCAGTTGCACCGACTTGATCCCCGTCTCGCCGCCGCGTCGCCGCTCCACCATGCACTGCATCGCCTCGAGCGCGTGATAGTCCATCGGGTCGGAGGAGCCGCAGCCGACCATCAAGGCGTCTTCGATCTCGCACTCGAGCGGTAACTCAAGCTCGGGCAACCGCCAGGTTACCGGCAGCGACGAACCCGCGAGCATGGGGAATTTCAAACGCCTCGAGTCGGCGACCATCTCAGCTGCCTTGCGGAAGCTGTACGACAGATGTTTGTCGTTGTAGACCGGGACCGCCCGGCCATCGCGCTCGAAGACTTCAACGCACTGCTTGAAGAACTCGTACCGCGGATAGAGGATTTGGCCCTTGGAATTGCGGGGATAGTCTCCGTGCTCGCCAATGATCAACACGGCGTCGACAGCCAGCTTATCGCCACCGCAGCGGAGCGCTTGGGCAATCGTTGGGTAGACCGTGAGGCCAAAGTTTTTTGCGCGTTCGCCGCTTAAATCACCGGCGGGCTTTTGATCGACATATGCGGAAACAATCTCCATTGCGGGCCGATGCCAGCCGCCTTCTTGTGGATACCCGACGAGGAAACGGTCGCCGATGTGCTGCGCATGGGACTGATACGTCCACAACGTGGCGATGAGGGCGATCCGCTTGCGCTGCCCGTTCTTGGCGCTAAATGCCGGCGTGCCGAGACCCGCAAACGCGATCGCCGATCCGGAAGTTGCCAGGAATTCCCGCCGCGAAACCATCACGTTCTCCAGAAGACCGATTCGTCACCGACGCGATACGCGACTGCCAGGTGGGGAGTTTGGATTCGCTGCTGGCCACGCCACAAAGATTCGACGCCGGCGGCCGTCAGTCCCGTCGTCAGCAGGGTTCGCTCGATCGGCCGCGGACTATGCCCTGTAAGAAACATCGTCTCAGCCTGATTTACGAGCGGGCTGAAGAAATTACAGACGTCGCGGTGCGGCAGGTACATCAAGCACGAAAGGACGTTGCTGTGCCCCTGGAGGCGGGCGGCAAACGTCATATCGGTCACGAGTTCATTGAGCAGCAGCATCGTCGCCTTGAGTCCGTCACGATATTCGATGCGATAGGCGACCGGGGTTTTCACGAGCTTCCGCACGTCCGCCGGGCTGGGGAACACGTCGCTGTAACCGGCGCGGGCGGAGCCCAGCGTGATGCTGCGGCACAGACACGCGTTAAATAGACTCAAGTCCCAGCCACCGGCCTGCCACGAACCCGCGCTCATCCGCGTCCAGACGTCGTCGCCACGAATCGCCTGAACGGCGACGACGCCAGTCTCGCCTCCGCGCCGTCGCTCCACCATGCATTGAATTGTCTCCAAGACGTGAAAGTCGTAGCTATCGACCTTGCCGTACCCGATTGCCATCACCTCGGTCGGAGTGCTGTCGTATGGAAAGTCGATGGCCGGCAGCCTCCGAGTGACCGGCAGAGATGACCCAGCCATCAAAGGGAAGTTCAGCGCACGCGACGCTGCAACCATTTCGTGCGCGTGCTCCCAGCTCCACGAGAGGTGCTTGTCGTTGAAGATCGGGACGCTTCGCCCGCTTTTGCGGAACACATCGATGATCTGCGTGAAGAACTCATAGCGCGGATAAAGCGTCTGCCCCTTTTCGTTGCGCGGATACGCACCGTGCTCGCCGATAAGCAACACGCCGTCCACGTCGAGCGTGCGGCCACCGCCCATTAGCGCGTCGGCGATTGTCGGAGCGATCCGCATTTTGGGGAATTCGGCCGCGCGCGACTGGCTCAAATCGCCTTTGGGCCTTTGATCGACGTAGAGTGAGACGACGTCCATCTGGGGCTTGTGATGCCCACCCTCCCAGCCGTAACCAAACAGGAAGCGATCGACGATGTGCTGGGCGTGGGAGAATTTGCGGTATTCGGTGACGACGGCGGCCAGGCGAGGGCGGGAGCTCACTTTTCGGCTCGGAATTTGCACTTTAGAGGGGGCAGCTTGTTGCGCCCGCGTGGAATTCCCATCATAGCGGTGCCAGGCCCGGTTGTCGCAAGGCAGGCGGCCGCTGTCGATTGTGAGGAGTAATCCGGCACTGGACCGCGTGAGAAACTGCGCTTGACCGCGTGAGCCAATTAGAAAAAGCGCACGACGGTTGTAGAATAATATGGAACGATTGGGCCTCGGCCCGTCTGCAAACGAGGTGAGGTTGGCCGCGAACGGGCGGATTCGCACGGTGCGGGAATGCCTGCGAAATTTGCCTGGCCTGAATGCAAAAAAAGGGGCGTTGAGATGATGCACTCGTCAAAGAAACTTTTGTTTGCCGCGATTGCGTTGAGTTGCACGGCAATGATGTTGCCGACCACTGCCGAAGCCCGAGGAGGAGGAGGACGAGGTGGTGGGGGCGGCGGCCGCGGCGGCTTTAGCGGCGCCGCGCGCGGTTTTTCGGGCGGCGGTTTTTCGGGCGCCAGTGGTTTTCGGGGCGTCACCCCGAGCGGCGCCGCCGTATCGGGCTTTCGCGGCGGCACCTGGGGCGGCGGCGCCTGGGGCGGTGGCACTTGGCGCGGCGGCGGGTGGAATCGCTGGAATTGGAACCGCGGCTGGGGCTGGGGAGGCTGGGGTTGGTGGATCGGCCCAGGCTATTGGGGATTCGGGCTTCCCTATTGGTACGGCGGATATCCGTTCTGGTACGACACGCTCGGCTACGGCGCCTACTTGAACCCCTATTACACCAACGCCTACGACTACGGTGGGTTTGACTATGGCATGCCCATTCCGCAGGGCCCGAACAGTCAAAATCAACCGCCGCAGGACGACCCGCATTTCGCGGCAGCCCGGGCGGCCTTCTACGCCGGCAATTACCAGGAGGCTCTGCGAGAGATTACCCAGGCGATTGCCGATATGCCTGCCAGCGATGACGTGCATGAGTTTCACGGCCTGGTGCTCTTCGCGCTGGGCGACTATCAGAAGGCGGCGGCTGTCGCGCATACGACTCTTGACGCCGGGCCGGGCTGGAATTGGAGCGTCGTCCAGACGCTGTATCCGTCGAGCGACGCCTATACGCAACAGCTCCGCAACCTGGAACACTACATCACCGAGCATCCCAACCAGGCGGCGTCGCGCTTCCTGCTGGGTTATCAGTATTTGATGCTGGGGCACCTCAACGCGGCGCGTCGGCAATTCGACCGCGTTGTGGGCTTGGAGCCGCGCGACCAACTGGCCAAGAACATTGTGGCCGGGCTGGCCCGCGCACCGGGCGTCACACCGCAAGGTCAGCCGCAGACGGTTCCCAGCACGCCGTCGGGCCCCGCGGGACCGTCTGGTGGGACCTCAACGCCGAGCGGAACGATGAAGCTGCCGGAGGGACCGGGAACGACGGGTCCGGGGAATCAGGGTCCGGTGGGGCCCATCAACCCAAGCGGGCCAGCGGTTCCGCCTCCGGCGCCGCAACCATCGAATCCGGCGACTAACGCCGGGCCTGCACCGGGCGCGCTCAACGGATCTTGGAAGTCCAGCCCGGCGCCGAACGTGACGATCGAAGCCACCTTGCAGCCGGACAAGCACTTCGTCTGGAAGTTCAGCGAAGGAGGCCAATCGAAGAGCTTCACCGGCACGTACACCCTGCAGGGAGATAACCTCGTACTCACCCGGGACGAGGACGGCCAGAAGATGGATGGCACCGTGACCATGAGTGGAGCCAAGGGATTTCGGTTCCGCCTGCGGAACACGGATCCCAATGATCCCGGTCTTGATTTCACGAAATAGTCAGGCCGGGCGCTGCGAGTCGGCGCACTCGACTTGATTACAACTTGTCGTCAATCCGAGACGGGGCGCTGCCCAAACGGCGCCCCGTCTTTTTTCTGACTGCCAGATTTTTTCCAAATGGCAGATTTCCGGGAGCTAGTTTTCGGGCTGATTCTGCTTCGGCTTGTCGGGTATTTCTATGCCACCCGGATGCAGGGTCGAACGCTTGACCCCGATTGCGAACCAGTCGTCAACGTCGGCCAGCCAGACTTCGAACAGGGAGGTATGGTCGTCGGTCCAAAGCACGCGGGCATCGGTTTTTTTCTTCCTTCGCGCGTTGTAAATCCGCTTGGGTTTGAGCGCCCGAGGCGTTGCCGAAACGAGAACCCAGGTGCTGGAGCCTCCGCCCGCAGTATTGCGGCTCGAATCGATCGTGACAGTTGACAGCTCGTAAGCATCGGCAATCGCCAGCACGACTGGTTCGAGGGCGAAATGCCGGTTCGAGATGTGGACCGCGATGATCCCGTCGCGCGCCAGGTGCCGCAGGTAAATCTCGAACGCCTCGCGCGTGAGCAGGTGCACGGGAATCGCGTCGCCGGAAAAGGCGTCGAGGACGAGCACGTTGAAATTCTGCGGCTCTTCGCGACTGAGGTTGAGCCGCGCATCGCCGTGGACGATCTCTGCTTCTCCTTTGCAGTCGGAGAGGAACGTGAAATACGTGCGGGCCAGTTCCTCGACCTTCGAGTTGATCTCGTAGAACTGGAAGTGGTCCCCTTCGCGGGCGTAGGCTGCCAGCGTGCCCGTTCCCAAGCCGACGAGTCCCACGCGCCGCGGTCCATCCGACGGGAGTGAGAGGACGCGGCCCACTCCGGAGGTGGTCCCGTAATAGGACGTGGCCACTCGCCGCAGCTCGGGATTCTGGAATTGGAAGCCGTGCTCGATGCGGCCGTTTAACAGTTCGCGCACCGGCTCGTCTCTGACGTCGTCATCGGTGTCGCCGTAACTCTCCTCGTCATTCCGGACCCGAAGGACCCCGTAGAAGTTACGGGAGACGCTGATGAGACCGCTTCGATGCCGGCCGGCATCCGCGATCAGCGCGGTTCCCAGACTGCTGACAGCCACCAGGAGTAACAGGATCACGAGTTGCCATGGGCCCGGGTACGGAAGCGACCGGCGGTCGAGCGCAAACACGATCAGTATCAAGAGCGCGCAGGCGAACAGCCCCCAGTGCAGCTCGTAATAACCCGTGAACCAATGCGGCGCAATGATTCCGACGAAAATCCCGCCCGCGGCCCCGCCGGCTGAAATCACCAGGTAAAACGACGTCAGATGCCGGACGTGCGGCTTTCGCCGCACCAACTCGCCGTGACAGACCATCGCGCAGAAAAAGAGGGCCACGAAATAGGCGGCCAGCTGCAGGCTGAAACGAGCGCTGGCGCCCTGTTTCAGCACGTAACACACACAGCCCATCGTCACAAAGGTCGCCGGGACGAAATAGCGGCGCGAGTACCAGCGGTCGCTGTCAAAGCACAAGATGAACGACAGGAGATAGAGGGTCAGTGGCAGTACCCACAGGAAGGGCACGCTGGCAACGTCCAAACAGACCTGATTGGTCGTCGCCAAAAGCAGCACCGAGGGGACCATCGCCAGCGAGAACCACAACAGCCACGTTCCCCAACCGGGGGGCACGTCCGCTTCGACCGTTGAATCGCCGGCAGCGGTAAGAACCGCCTGGCCGCGGGTCGCCGAGGCCCACGCGCAAATCGCGCAGAGGAGGGCGAAGGCAACGAAGCTGATCGACCAGATCCATGCCAGAAGACGCGCCGGCAAAAACCACTCGAACACCGTTGGAAACGTGACGAGCGCCAGCAGCGACCCCACGTTCGATAGCGCATAAAGCCTGTAAGGCGAGCGGCTCTGATGCGTGCGGGCAAACCACCCCTGCAGCAGCGGCCCCGTGGACGACAGGATGAAAAATGGAGCGCCGACGGACGCGGCCAGCACCAGCACGATCTGCGAGACAGGCTCTTCGTTTCCCTTCGGCTTGAACAACTCACCGGGGATGATCGGCAACGTGGCGCACGCGGCCGCCAACAGCACGACGTGCAAAATCGCCTGAGGCCGCGGGTTCATTCGGCTTGTTATCAGGTGCGCGTAGGCATATCCGCCGAAGAGAAGCAACTGGAAAAACAGCATGCAGGTGGTCCACACGCTGGGCATGCCGCCAAACCAGGGGAGAATGAACTTTCCGATCAGCGGCTGCACCTGAAACAGCAGAAAAGCGCTCAAGAAAATGGTGAGGGAATAGGCCAAAAGCATTCGGCGCGAGCCATCCGGCGCCGGGACTATGGTCGTTCTGGCAGGGACCGACTCCAACGACTCATCGAACGACCGAACGGACGTCATGGGAACTCAATCGGGGATGTGCTCGAAAGGCACTAAAATAGCGGCGACGCTGCTAGCCGCTCGGCTTTGGTCTTGAAATCCGCCTTGTTGACCAAGCATAGCAACGGGTCAAGCGCGAGGCGACCAAACTCGAAACGCTGACCCGCGGCCGGTCCGCACGCGACCCGGCGATGCCTGCATCCGTCGCGCCGTCAATCGCGAAGCATCGTGCAGTTGGGTAGAAACCGCTGCAACTGGTTGACGCCGTCTTCCAGCACGCTCGTCCCGCGCAGGTCGAGCCGCTTGAGGCGGTAGAGACCCCGGAGATACAGGAGCCCGGAATTCGAGACGCCGCGGCACAAGGTCAGGCTCAGGTGCTCCAACGACGTCATCTTGCCGAGGTGCTCTAACCCCGTGTTGGTGATTTTGGGGCCGCTGACGAACAGGTTTTTCAAACTCGACAAATCGGCCAGGCGTCGCAGCCCGCTGTCGGTGATCTTGGTGCCTCGCACGTCGAGCCATGCCAGTTTTGGCAGTTCGGGCATGGCGTCCCGCCAGCCGTCGCTGACCTTTGTGTTGCACAAGTCGAGCACTTCGAGCTTGGTGAGGCCGGACAACTGCACCAGGCCTTCATCGGAAACGTTCGCTCCGTTAAGGCTGAGCTGCCGCAGGTCGATCATCCACTTGAGATGTGCGCATTCTTTGTCGGTAAAGACTGTCCCCTTGTTGAGACTGACCGCCAGCGCGTCCCCCTTTTCGTCGAGCCGGATCCGCGCCCCGATTCGCTCGAGCTCGGCCCGCGCCTTGAGCTCCGAGTCGACCACGTCGACGGTACCGGCGTCCGTCTTGATCGAGCAGCGCGGAATAGCCCGCTTGATCTTGCTCAGACCGCCTTCCGTGATTTTGGTTCCCACAACCGACAGCGCACGCAAGCGAGACAGCCCGATCAAATGCCCCAGCCCCGCGTTGGTCACGGGCGTGCTCGCGACTGAGAGGCTTTCGAGCTGCGATAGCTTCGCCAGATGTTCGCAGCCCGCGTCGGTAATCCGAGTGAACGCCAGGCTCAAGCTCCTGAGATTTGCCAGCCCGCGCAGATAGGCGATTCCTTCGTCTCCGACGCTGGTCCCGCTCAGAAAGAGCACTTGCAGGTTCTTGAGCCCGGCCAGCGAGGCCAGTCCGGCGTCCGTAACGCGAGTGCTTTCGAGCGAAAGCCGCTTCAAGACCTTGAGCGACTTCAAGTGACCGAGGCCGGGGTCACCGACGCCGGTGAATGCCAGGCCGAGATTATCGAGCTTGGTGAGGCCCGACAGATACTCCATGCCGGCGCTGCCGACGCGCGTGCCGCTGAGGAAGAGCACCTGCAGGTTCTTGAGCGCGGCGAGAGGTGCCAGCCCGTCGTCGGTGATCCGCACGCTGACCAGCGTCAATTTTTCCATTGCGGTCAGTTTTCCGATCGATTCCATCCCTTCGTCGCTGATGGCCGTGTTCGCCAAACCCAGCTGCCTGAGGTTGACCAGCGCTTCCAGCTTCTTGAGGCCGACATCGGTGATCGCGGTCTTGGCGAGCGAGAGATTGGCGAGCTGTGTCAGCTTCGCGACCAGCTCCATTCCCTGATCGGTGACCTTCGTGCGAGCGAGAAAGAGTTCCGAAAGGTTGGTGAGCCCCGTCAGGTGATTCAATCCGACGTCGGTCGTGCGCGTGTTGCGCACATCGAGCATCGTCAGCTTCTTCAGCTCCTTGAGATGCACGAGCCCCGCGTCGGTCACGCGAGTTCCGGCAATGCCGAGCGAGACCAGGTTTCGCAAGCCCCGGACGTGCGCGAGCCCGCCGTTGTCGACCCGGGTTTCGCCGACCAGCAACGACTTGAGGTTGACCAGCTTCTGGAAGCGGGCCAGTCCCGCTCCGCTGATCCGCGTCCCCGAAAGCCAGATCTGCTCGAGGTCGGTCATCTCCTTGAGATGTTCGAGTCCGGCATCCGTGATCGACGTGCCGCGCAGATCGACCCGTTTGATGCCGGGAACGTGACGGACCAGCTCGAGCGTTCGGTCGTCGATCTTCGAGCCGGTCAACACGATCGCCCGCCCGCCCGTTTCGTCATATCGGGAGAACGCGGCGCCGAGCTGCTCGAGGGCGGCAATCGCCTCGCGAAATCCAACAGTGGGAATCTGGCTCATGCGGAGGCTCGTACCGAATGCCTGAGTGCCCCAAGCCGACGCGCGCGGGCGGCGGAATAATCTTCCATTTACAATACTCGACCGCCCCCGGCCCGGGCAAACACCAGCATCGTCGAGCCGGATCAGGCGTGCACGTTGCTGTTGCTGGTCGACGCGCCGAGCGACCGAGCGCAAAGGAGCGCGGGCGAGCGCTTGCAATTGACGTCGCGGCGGAGTATCGGGTGGTCGTTCGCAAACGAACGCCTCCTCGGCCCCACGCGACGGTCCTGTCGTGAAAGACGGATCACCCACCCGGCATCCTGCGGTCGCGATCGCCGTTGCGCTCGGTTGCGGCATCGCGTTTGACCACCTGTGGCCCGCGCCGTTGGGGGCGTGGCTGCTCGCGTCAACGGTGCTGGCTCTGGCCTGGTTTGTGCTGGCCCGCTTGCGAATTGCTCCGGCGTCGGCCGGGCTGCTGCTCGTGTGCGTGGCTTGCCTGGGAGGGGCCCGCCACCATTTGTGCTGGTCGACAGCGGCCCACAACGACCTCTCGCTCTTTGCTTCCGATGAGCCGCGACTGGTCCGGGTGAGCGGCACGTTGCTCGAGAGGCCCGACATCATCTCGCGAGAGGCCGGCAACAAGCGATCGGCGTGGCCGCATCCCGACGCGTCGACGGCAACCTTGGCCGTGCGACGCTTGTCGGGGGGAGGTGACGACCTGGCCGTCAGCGGCCGGGCGCTCATTCATATCAACGGGCATCTCGTGCACTGCGACGTGGGAGACGACGTCGAAGTCTGCGGCTGGCTGAGCTCGTTCTCGCCCGCCAAGAACCCCGGAGGATTCGATGCGGCCGCGTTCTACCAGGCGCAAGGGATCCGCTGCATGTTGCGGGCCGATCACCCCGACGCGGTCCGACTGTTGCGCGCGGGCCCTCCCTTCTCGATCTGGCGCTGTGCGGCCCGCCTGCGGGCGGAGGGGGAGGCCCTCTTTGCTCGTGACCTGTCACCGCGCACGGGACCGGTTGCCTCGGCGCTTTTGTTCGGCGGACGAATGCAGATGGACGAAGAGATCCGCGAGGCGTTTAAAGAGAGCGGCCTCTTGCACGTGCTGGCCATCTCCGGAATGCATGTCGCCATTCTGGGAGTGCTGTTGTGGGGCATCGGGCGGCTGGCGGGCTTTTCGGTGCGCGGCACCTGCGCGCTGATCATTATTGGGGTGCTCGGCTACACGATTCTGACGGATTGCAATCCGCCTGTGATTCGCGCGACGGTGATGGTCTGTCTCTACGCCGGGGCACGCTTCTTCCTGCGGCGGCCCGCGCTCTCCAACTGCCTGGCCCTTTCGGCCGTGGTGATTCTGCTCTGGAATCCGACTGACCTGTTCAACACGGGGACGCAGCTTTCGTTTCTGGCGGTTTTGGGCATCATCTGGGCGTGCGGGCGCGGCAGGAGGCGCCGCGATGCTGACGCTCCCATGCCGACTGCCGAACCTTCGCCGCTGTGGGCACCGTTCCGCGCCGGCGCGAGCTATCTGCGTCGCCGAACGTGGGACGAGTGGACGATCTCCGTGGCCGCAGCGTTGTTCACCTTGCCGCTGGTGGCGGCGCGGTTTCACCTGGTTTCGCCGGTTGGCGTGCTGATCAATGTCGTGCTGGCGCCCCTGTCGACGCTCGTCTTGTGGTGCGGCTACATCCACTTAGGGCTGGGGCTGCTCGCCCCGGGGGTTTCGTGGATCGCGGCGGCTCCGTTTGAGTGGAGCCTCGGCGCGCTCTTGTACCTGGTCGAATGGGCCGCACACGTTCGACTCTCGCACTTTTATGTTCCCGGCCCGTCCGATTGGTGGCTCGCGGGCTATTATGCGATCGTCTTCGCTTTGGCATTCGTGGAGCCAGTTCGCCGGTGGGGCAGTCGTGGATGGTGCGTGCTGATCGCCTGGCTCATCATCGGCCTGCTGTGGGGCCTGCGGAGCGTGAACAGCGATTCGCTGCGCTGCACGTTTCTCTCCGTCGGGCACGGCGGTGCGATTTTGATCGAGTGTCCCAACGGGGGCACGCTCCTTTACGATGCCGGCGCGATGCAGGATGGACGGATTGCTCAGCGAGCGGTCCAGCAGACGCTCTGGCAGCGCCGGCGGCGCGGCCTCGATGCGTTGATCGTCTCGCATGCGGATATGGATCACTTCAACGGCAGCGCCGACCTGATGCAGTCGCTGCCGGTCGGCTCGTTGTTGGTCTCGCAGCAATTTCTCGACTTCAAGCAGCCGGCCGTCGCCGCGTTGTGCGAATCGACGGCGGCCTGCGGAGTGCCCATCCGCCTGGTTCGCGACGGCGACCGATTGCGACTCGATGATGACGTCGAAATCCGCCTGCTGCACCCCCCCTTTGGTCGTCCCCACTCCGACGATAACGCGAATTCGATCGTGCTGGCGGTCGAATTTGCCGGCCGGCGGATCCTGCTGACCGGCGACCTGGACGGACACGGCCAGCAGCGACTTTTGCAAATGCCGCCGCTGGCGGTCGACGTTCTGCTTTCCCCGCATCACGGCAGCCGGCGCGCCAATCCGGTCGCGCTGGCAGAGTGGGCGCACCCCAAGGAACTGGTGGTGAGCGCGGATCACCGCGTCGACTTCAAGTCGCTGCGCGAGGCCTATGGCCCGGAGACGCGGATCACGTCGACCGACGATGCCGGCGCGATTACGTTCGAGATCCATCCCGACGGCACGATCGAGCGAACGACGGAGGTCCAAGAGAAACACGTGCGATAATGGCGTCACTCCCAGCGCTGCAATTCCATTTGCAGGCGGTTCCAAGTCAAGAGCGTTGCGGAGTGCAGGCGGGGCGTTTCCAGTTTCTCTAACGCGCTCGTGGATTCGTCCATCAGATGCGCCAGGTCTCGCTCAAGCGTTCGCAGCCACGCGGGAACGTCGATCCCCGAGCCATTGGTGGTGTGGAGATACTCGTCGATCTCGGCACGCAGCGCGTCGAATGCGGGAGACGATTCACGCCCCGTTCGAGCGTCTCGCAGGGCTTGCGGCAACAGAGCCCGCATGCGGTGAACGGCGAGCGGCTTGACGAATCGCTCCGAAAGGCGGTCCGAAATCGACGGCAGCCGCATCCCGTATTTCTTCTCGAGCACGCGCAGCCGCATCAAGTGCTTGTTGGCCACCGATCCCGATCGGGCGCGGAAATCCTGCTCCCAGGCCCGCGCCGCCGCCTGACGGCCGCATTCTGAAAATAGCTCGTGGCAGAGGCTGATCGGGCTCAAGTTCCAGGCGTCGCGTTCGTAGGCCGACTCGGCCCGTAAAAAGTCGAGCAGGCAGTAAAACTTCTCGCCGTAGTCGGAATGCGTCGTCGTGGTGTTGTATTCGACGTAACGATCGAACTTGTCGACGATCGTTTCGTAGATCAGCTCGAGGTAAGTCATCGCCTTTTCGGAGTCGATGGCGCCGGCTTCCAGGTCGTCGATCAACTTCACCGGATGGATTGGATCGCGGCTCTCGTCCAGGTAATCGAGAAAGTCCTCGATCCCCGCCTCGAGAATCGTGCGGATGTTCCCCAACGTGAGCACCTTCGCGTGGAACAGGTCCGCGCCGTACGTCTCGATGAAGCCACGCACGCGCTTCCAGACCGAGATTTCCGACATCTCCTCGACGCTGGAGAGCCGCATCGAGCGACTGTGGGTCAGCCACAGCTTCATGTAGCGCTGCACGACATCGCTGGCCATCGTCACCAACTGATCGTTGCGCCAAGCGGCCCGCTTCGCTGCCGGATATGGGCCGCTCACCCGCGGCGCGCCGGCGTACCAGATCGCGGATCGGGAGACCTTGCCGGCGGACGTACCCCGACTCGGCGCTGGGCGATTCCACGACCGGCGCTGCGGAGGAGGAGCCGCCGGATCGACGGAACGCGGTCCAGTCGACTCGCGTCCGCGGCCACCATTCGCGCCCAGCCGCCAGTGGCTGGAGGATCGTACGATGCTCTCCAGCGTGCTCTTGAGCGCCGTGCGAAAGAGTTGGTCGAACTCGCTGACAACCATCCCCGGCGGACGCGCTCCCCGCTCCATCTGGTAAACGGTTTGCAAAAGCTGCCACGTCTCGCGCAAGCAGCCGGCGCGAGGCAATTGCGAGAGCAGGAACCGCAGAGTTGCCTGCAGCAGCTTGGCCTGCCGGAACTGCCCCGGTTTGCCGCCGCTGTCGAGCGCCACGTACAAAAGCGGCTTTGACTGCAACTGCTTCCGCAGTCCCGGAAGCAGGCGCCGCAAGCGGCCGACGTCGCGGTGGACGACGGCCCGGAACACGTCGACGATTCGCTCTTCCGACGCGGAATGTTCTTCCTCGCTTTGACGTTCCGGCAGACAGGCCGTGAGCAGCCGCTCGGCCATGCGCAGGCGTACCTGAGTGAGCACGACCGAATGCATCAAATATAGCTGGGCGTGCCGCTGATAATCGTATTCGACGTTTTCGTCGTGATCTCCCGATGGGAGCGGCAACTCGTATTCTGCGAACTGATCAGCCAGTTTCGACAGCTCTCGGGACAGAGAACGCGCCTTGCGCCGCCAGCCTGAGATGATTTCCTCCCGCGAGCTGCCGGTTGATTCCGCCGAGGACTGCGGTGTGCGACCGTTGCCGACGAAGTGCAGAGCGGCCATCAACCACGCTTGCGCCAGCGTGTTGATGAATCTCAGGCGAGGGTCGAAGAACCGCGTCAGGGCTTCGACCTCGGCTGTCTGCGGAGTCGGACCCGAGTCGAGCGTATCTCCTTCACGCCCGTCCCGCGTGCTGTCACGATAGACCACTCCCTCGTAGGCCGCCTCGAAGAGTGACTGATCCTCTGCGGACGAGTCCTCTTCCGCGGCCGCCTCTTCTTCGCCGGCAGCGTCGTCCGCATCGCTGTTTGCCGTCCGGGCCTGCGCCGAATCGCCCAAAGCTTCGTTGAGCGTCGGCACGCTCCAATAAGGTCCGGCGTTGGCTTCGAGGAAATCGAACAGCTTCCGGATCGCCGGCCAACAATCTTCCGGCGTGGCTCCCGCGATCGCGGCCGTTTCAGGCCCAATCAAGCCGTACATCCAGCGCAGCAAAAGCGTGTGGAACGAATAGCCTTCGGATTCGAGCCCTACGCTTTCCGCGTTGCTGAGCCATTGGATCAAGAGGCCCATCGCGGCTACGTAGTCCTGGCGGCGCAACAGCACGTCGACGACCAGCGCGTAAGCGCGGGCCGACTCGAAATGCTCGACGTGCGTCCGCCAGAACGAAATATCGCCCGCCGCCTCGCCCGCCGCCCGCCAGGCGCGAAGCGTGCCCGCAACTCGGACCGCCGACTCGAAGCTCTCGCGACCCGACACGTGCGGCACGTCTTCAACTGCGGTCGTGGCGAATTTGTCCCACCAGGCAGCCCGGCGCTCGAACGTCGACGACAGATTGGCGACCATCTCCTCGTCGGCGAGCGCCGCCGCTTCGCCCAGAGCGCGCGAATAGACGCCGAACAGACCTTCCATGAATTCGGCGAGCTTCGCCACGCGTTGATCCTGGACCGCGTCTTCGCGCGACGAAAACAGCGGGAACATCCCTTGAAAGCCCAGAATGTTCCAGGGATCGGCCAACGCACCGCAATCGATGCCGCGATCGAGATGGTCTTCGATTTCCCGGAGAAGCTGGGCAGCCTCGTCGGTTGCCCCGCGCTCTACGGCCCGGCCGGCCGCCACGATCCGCCATTCGATCTCGGTCTCGAACCGTGCGGACGCGGCCGGCACCCGCGCGCTCTGTTCGCGGGCCGCCTGCGGATAACCGATCCGTGCATAAATCTCCGACACGTGGCGGTCCTGCACCTGGGCGGCCCCGTGGCGGGCCAGCACGATATTCAAGTGCTGACGAATATGCCCGAACGGCTGCTGCGTGAGCTTGGCGTCGCGGCGCAATCGCGCGCGGCGCGCGCCCTTGGCTTCGTTCATCAGGCGTTCGTAGTACGCGTCGCGCTGGCGCGCCACTTTCGGCAAAAGCGAAATCAGATTCACGCTGGAATCGTGACATTCGGGGCCCGAGCCGCTGATCGAAGATGCCATCAGCATCGTGCCGCTGAGCACGGCGGCCGCGTCGTAGTAGCGCTCCTCTTCGTTCAGCTTCTGCTGGCCGGCGATCCAATCCAAAAGTGCGTCGAGCACGATCTTGCGAACCACGAACCGCGTGTAATTTCCCTTGGTGTCGATGCGGTGCGGATCCCACTCGCCGAACGTGTAGTTGGTCCGCTTGGTCACCGGATGCGTGTGGTCGTGAGCGCGCATGTCGATCGCGAGCTCCTCCATCTTCTCGGGGTCGAAATGCGATTCCCGCAGAATGTCCGCAGGCGTCTCGCGAAGGAAGGCGACCGTGCAATCGATCAGTGCTTTGTATGGCCCGTGCGCTGCCCCGGCCTCCCGCAGATAAACCGGCACAGGTCGAAACCGCTCGTGTGGATAGGGCTCCATCTGCCGGCCGTTTTCGAGCACGGCCAGCGGCCGGTACCCCAGGAAGTCGTTGAGCCTGGAAAGCGTCCCGTTGACAATCCGTTCGGTTTGATCCCAGGGCGACCCCTGCTCGAGGATCGCCTCGATCATCCGCACGAGAAAGAACGGATGCTCGAAATCCGCCGGGCCGAGGTGGAACAGCAAATCGGCGTGATGCTTCCGATAAGCCGCCAGGCACGTGTCAAACGCCAGGCCGACGGCGGCTCGCGCCTGGGTGCACTCGGCGAATGCCGGGACGGAGGCTTGCAGCCGCGACGCATGATCGAGCAGAAGCGTCTTGACGCCCTGCGCGTCGCGTGCCGTAGGCGCACTCCAGTCGAGAAACAGCGTGTTCCAGTTGCGCTGGAACGCCGGGTCCGGTTTGCCGCCGGAGAAGTTCAGGTAGCCGAGGATTTCCTGCAAGATCCGAGGATCCGGCTCCGCCGGTTCGCCTTGCGGCGCGGTCCGCTTTACTTTCATGTCGTCAGTAAACCATCCTGGGCATGATTTGGAAAGATGAACGCAAGCCCTCTGGGGGTCTGCCCGCCTTCGTCAGGTGATCGTGCTGCGCTTCTTTGATCCGTCGGACGGCTCGGCGGTTCGCCGCGGCGGATTGCCCTCCCAGTAGAGAATTTCCAAGTAGTAAATTTCCAGTCAAAAAGCCGCTCAAACCGATGGGCTATCGCAACCTGAAGGAGTGCGTCCGCGACCTGGAACGGACCGGCCAGTTGGTGCGGATCGAAACCGAAATCGACCCGTATCTCCAGGCCGCCGAAATCCAGCGCCGCGTCTATCAGGCGCAAGGCCCCGCTCTATTTTACGCTCGAGTAAAGGGGTGCCGCTTTCCACTGGTGAGCAACCTGTTCGGGACCCGCGAGCGGACCCGGTTTCTGTTTCGCGATACGCTCGAGTCGGTGCGACGGCTGATCGCGCTCAAGATCGATCCGTCCGACGCCTGGAAACGCCCGTGGCACTACCGTCGCGTCCCCGGCACGCTGTGGGCAATGCGACCAAAGCGCGTGAATAACGGCCCGGCCCTGCAAAACCGCACTACGATCGACCAGTTGCCGCAGCCTGTCAACTGGCCCGCCGACGCCGGCGCGTTCATCACGCTTCCCGAGGTCTACACCGAGAATCCCGACCGGCCTGGATTCGCGCAATCCAATCTTGGGATGTACAGAATCCAACTTTCGGGTGGACAGTACGTCCCCAATCGCCAGGTCGGCTTGCACTACCAGATCCACCGCTCGATCGGGGTCCATCATGCGGCGGCCATCCGCCGCGGCGAACGGTTGCGCGTGAACGTTTTCGTCGGCGGCTCGCCGGCGATGATGCTTGCCGCCGTGATGCCGCTGCCGGAAGGCATAAGCGAGTTGACCTTTGCCGGTGCGCTCGCGGGCCGTCGGATCCCGATGGCGACGACCGGCGCAAGTCTGCCGATTTATGCAGAAGCCGATTTCTGCATCACCGGCACGGTCGATCCGCACAAGCTGCTGCCGGAAGGTCCGTTTGGCGACCACCTGGGATATTACAGTCTGGCGCACGATTTCCCCGTGCTCGACGTCGACACGGTCTACCACCGCAGCGATGCGATCTGGCCCTTCACGGTGGTTGGCCGCCCCCCGCAGGAAGACACTTCGTTCGGCGAGCTGATCCACGAGCTGACTGGGCCGATTCTGCCGACGGTGATCCCGGGCGTGCACGCCGTCCACGCGGTCGATGCGGCCGGCGTTCATCCGTTGCTCCTGGCGATCGGCAGCGAACGCTACGTTCCCTACGCCGGCCAGCGCAAGCCCCAGGAACTGCTCACCAATGCGAACGCGATCCTCGGACAGGGGCAGCTGTCGCTTGCGAAGTACCTGTTAATCGTCGCGCAGGAGGACGATCCGCAGCTCGACATCCACAACGTGCCGGCGTTCTTTGCGCACGTGCTGTCCCGCGCCGATTGGACGGCCGATTTGCACTTTCAGACGTGCACGACGATCGACACGCTCGACTATTCCGGCGGCCAGCTGAACGCCGGCTCGAAGCTGGTGATCGCAGTCGCCGGCCCGCCGCGTCGACAACTCCCGGGGAGCGTTCCGCCCGATCTACCGCTGCCCGACGGTTTTCGCAACCCGCGGCTCTGCTTACCGGGTGTTGTGGCAATCGACGCGCCGCCCTTTGCGCGCGGCGGGGGCGAGATCGAACCCGCTGTCGAGAAGTTTTGTGCCGCGATCGACACGAGCCATCCGCTGAATGCCTTTCCACTCGTCGTCCTGGTGGACGACAGCCAATTCACGAGCCGCTCGCTTAACGACTTCTTGTGGACGACATTCACCCGCTCGAACCCAGCCGCCGACGTGCACGGAATCGGCAGCTTCGTCCGCGAGAAGCACTGGGGATGCCGCGGCTCGCTGATCATCGACGCGCGGCTCAAGCCGCACCATGCCCCGCCGCTG
>DASPSM010000871.1:0-3254 GCA_035623955.1 Planctomycetaceae bacterium | reverse complement strand
CGTAGCACCTCGTGCTCGTCCGCGTCGGCCAATGCCTGAAGCGACGGAAACCGCGAAAGGAACCGCTCGAAATACCCGATCACAGCCACGACCGTCGTCTGCTGCAGCATGATTTCGCTGACCCAGACGCGATACGCGTCGGGCGATCGTCGCCAGGGGAGATCGCGACGGTGCCTGGCCGCCCAGCGCAAGAGCAAGCGACGCAACCGCGCCAGCTCACGCGAATCGACAGCCGGGATTTTTGTTTTCGCGCGAATCTTGTTACCTGCCCCGGCGAGCCGCCAGCGTAAGCTGGCGGGTGCTTCGTGTTCGGCCCGTTACGCGTTGAGGAAAAATGGCATCAGCTCATAACCCGGCAGAATGATCGCCGAACCGGCGGCGTTGATTTCGCTATAGTGTTCGGCCCCATCGGGGCCCACGCCAGTGCCGCACATCGCGAACGGCACCGGGCCATGACTGTGCGTCTTTGTCCGCAGAAACGTCGGATGGTCCGGACAGATCAGCAGTCGATAGTCTCCCTGGCTTTGCAGAAAGCGATGGACGGGGCCGACAATGTCCGCGTCGATTCGCTCCAGCGCTTCGACCTTTTTGTCGGCGTCCCCTTCGTGCGAGGCTTCGTCCGTCGCCTCCACGTGAATCACGACCAGATCAACTTCCCGCAACGCCTCGATCGCATACCGCCCCTTGGCCGCGTAATCGGTGTCGAGATAGCCGGTCGCTCCGGGCACGTCGATGATCTTCCAGCCCAAGAGTCGCCCCATCCCGCGCAGCAGATCCACTGCGGTGATCACCGCGGCCGTTTTGCCGAAACGCTGCACAAAGGGCTCCAGCGCCGGTGTTTTCCCCAACCCCCAGAGCCAGATTTGCGTGGCCGCCAGCTCGCCTGGACCCGTGCGACTTTGGTTGCGCTGCGAGGCGGTGAGCACCGCCACGCTGCGCTCCATGAGGGCCCGCAACTCGGCCGATCCGGGGCCCTGTGGCAGGAAGTTAGCAATAGGCTGATCGGGGATATCGTGCGGCGGAGTCGTTCGCGTCTCACGCGTGAACGGGGCGGGTTCACCTCGTGAACGATAGATGAGCAGATTGCGATAGCTTACGCCGGCGTAAAATTTCCACGTCGGGCTGCCACACTGGTCCTTCTGCAAGGCCTGAATTAGTTCGCGGGCCAAATCGTTGGGAATTTGGCCGGCCGTAAAGCTCCGCATCCGGCCGTCGGTGACGTTGACGAAATTGCAGCGAATGGCCCAGTCGAGCGGCCCCAGCTCGATTCCCTGCGCCGCCGCTTCGATCGGCGCGCGACCCGTGTGGTAGCGCACGGGATCGTATCCGAACAGACTCATTGTCCCCACGTCGCTCCCCGAGGGCATCGAAAGCGGCACATGATCGGCCTGCCCGATCAGCCCGATTTGGGCGACGGCATCCATCTGCGGGATGTGGGCAGCTTCGAGGGGCGTGCGACCGCCAAGCGACTTCTGCCGCTCGTCCGCCGCTCCGTCGGGGATAATCAGTGCGTACTTCATCGTCCGTGCCGTCGCGCCTCTTAAGAGCCGCGCACGCAGTAAGCGGACCGCCGCAGACGGCCAATTCGGGTTACTGGGTGGGCGTCTGGAGCATGCCCCACGGTCAGTCCGCAACAAAGAAACCGCTCACTGCGTGCGCGGCTCCTTTCGCACGAGATCGCCCCGTGAAGGCCTGAGCAACTATCGCGAACGCCCGAGCGTCGTGCAAGCGGCCCAAGCTAATCTTAGTCGGCTCCGCAAGGGTGGTTCGGCAGCCCCTGACAATTGGTTGGCGACGGCAAATAATTGAATTCCATGACGCCGCTCGACGCCCTGCCCCGCTCCGCCTACATCCACGTGCCGTTTTGCGCGCATCGCTGTGGATACTGCGACTTCACGCTGGTGGCCGGCCGCGATGATTTGATCGATGCTTATCTCGAGGCGCTGGCGATCGAGCTGACGAAGCTCGAGCGGCCCTGCGAGGTTGACACGCTGTTTTTCGGCGGGGGCACGCCGACGCATCTTCCGGCACCGGAATTGGAACGATTAATGACGCTGGCCCGGCGCTGGTTTCCTCCCGCTCCGGGCGCCGAAATCTGCGTCGAGGCCAATCCGGCGGGCTTGGATGACGTGAAAATCGCAGTGCTAGCACAAGCGGGCGTCAATCGCGTGAGCCTCGGTGTGCAGTCGTTCGACGATGCGGTTCTCAAGTTGCTCGAACGGGATCATCGCGGTGCCGAGGTCCCGGCCGTCGTCGAGCGAGTACGCCGACGAATTCCCAATATCGGGCTCGATCTGATATTTGGCGTGCCGGGGCAGTCGTTCGGGCTGTGGAGGGACACTCTGGCACAAGCGATCGCGCTGCGTCCGACGCACGTCTCCACCTACGGTCTGACCTTCGAGAAAGGGACGGCGTTTCAGAGTCGGCTCAACAAGGGACTGCTCCAGCGCTGCGACGAGGAAGTCGAGCGGCAGATGTACGCGCTGGCGATGGACGAACTACCGCGGGCCGGCTTCGAACAATACGAGCTGTCGAACTTTGCGCGTCCCGGATTTCGCAGCCGCCACAACGAGGTCTACTGGGCCGGCAGACCGTTCTTCGGCTTTGGACCGGGGGCCGCGCGCTACGCAGCGGGCCGACGGGACCTCAATCACCGCAGCGTGACGACCTGGATCAACCGTGTGCTCGCCGGCCAATCGCCGATCGCCGAATCCGAAGAACTCTCGGCGGAAGGAAGTGCCCGCGAGCTGGTGATGCTCAATTTGCGGCGCGGCGAAGGCATTCATCTCGCCCAATTCCGCGAGCAGACGGGCTTCGATTTCCGCCAACTGGCCGGCGAAGCGTTGCCGCGACACCTGCGGCAGGGACTGCTCGAAGAGTGCGACGGCCATATTCGGCTGACGCGCGAAGGCCGTTTTCTGGCCGACACCGTCTTTGCCGAGTACGTTTGAGCGGACCTTCCCTCGCATGTACAGGCTCGGGCACTCGTGATATCCTTCGGGCGCCATCGGGCCCTCGACTTCGGGCTTTGTGGTTTGACGCGGAGGGAGCGCAGTGCGCGTCTGTGTCGTCGCCGGAGCGCGGCCGAATTTCATGAAAATCGCCCCGGTCGTGCGGGCCCTCACGGCCCGGGGGCTTTCGGCCGGTATCGTCCACACCGGCCAGCACTACGACGAGCGGATGAGCGACGCGTTCTTTCGCGAGCTCGACATCCCTCAGCCTTTCGCCAACCTCGAAGCCGGATCCGGCACGCC
>DASPSM010000869.1:0-3898 GCA_035623955.1 Planctomycetaceae bacterium | reverse complement strand
CTGCGGATTTGCCTCCCGATGTTCCCCGACGCTTGCTACACGATCGGCACGCCCCTGGTCGGCGTGTTGGCGGTCATCGGCGTGATCTACGGGGCGCTCTGCGCCTATGCTCAGACCGATCTCAAAAAACTCGTCGCCTACAGCAGCATCAGCCACCTCGGTTTTTGCATGCTGGGGATGTTCGCTCTCAATGCCGAGGGATTGACTGGCAGCTTTTTGCAGATCGTCAACCACGGACTTTCGACCGGGGCGCTCTTTCTGCTGGTCGGTATGGTCTATGAGCGCTACCACACGCGGGAGATCGCCCAACTCGGCGGAATCGCCTCGAAGCTGCCGCTCATTTCCGCCGCCATGGTCTTCACGTGCCTGGCGAGCATGGGGCTTCCGGGCCTGAATGGATTCGTCGGCGAGTTCCTGGCGCTCATCGGGATGTTCAAGACGAATCGAGCGTTCGCCGTCGTGTCGACCCTCGGGGTGATTCTCGCCGCCCTGTACCTGCTCTCGATGCTCAGGCGCGCCTTCTTTGGTCCGGTCGGTCCCGCCCCTACCCACATGCCCAACGTCGGCGACATCCGCCGGGCGGAAAGCTGGGCCGTGGTGCCGCTGCTGGCGTTGTGTCTGGCGATCGGCGTCTATCCGAAGCCGCTGATCGACATCGTGAAGCCGGACGTCCAGGCCATCGCCCGCTTGTACGAAGATCGCCGCTTCGAGCAGAACGCCCAACCCGTGGCGCAGCTTGAACAGACGGCGGCCGCACCGCCTGTAAAGGAGGTCGGCCGCTAATGCACGCCTTTGTCCAAAACGTGCGCAGTCAGTTGCCAGAGCTTTTGCTGATCGGCGTTGCCTGCCTGCAGTTCTTGATCGGCCCGTTTCTCGTTACGGAAGGCCGACCGGTAAGTCGCAGTCTGGGCCGGTTCTGGGCGGCGGTCTCGCTTGCGGCCTTCATCGGCGCCATCGCGCTTTGGTACGTCTATCCATCGTATCCGTCGCCCGGCGTGGTGCAGAGCGATGCTTTGGCCTGGTTTGGCCGCGGCGTTTCGATTCTAGCTGGAATTGTGCTCGTGCTCATCAACTGGGACGAGGTCGACGACGCTCTTTCGGCGGAGTTTCATGGCGTCGTGTTGTTGATGGTCGCCGGGGTTAGCCTGACCGCGGCCGCCAATGATCTGATCGTGCTGTTTCTGGCGCTGGAACTGGTCAGCATTCCGACCTATGTGTTTTTGTACCTGCCGCGCCGCCAGGCGCCCGCTCTGGAGGCGACCACGAAATACTTTTTCCTGAGCATAATCTCTTCCGCCATCACGCTCTACGGTTTCAGCTTTCTGTATGGGGCGGTGGGATCGACGCACTTGGGAGCCATCCATGCGGCACTCGGGCATTTTCCCGCGGCCCGGTCCCCGGCGATTCTGTTGATCGCCGCAGCCTGCGTCGTCGCCGGGCTGAGCTTTCGCGTGACGGCGGTCCCCTTCCATTTCTACGCGCCGGATGTGTTCCAAGGATCGCACGCGGGAGCTGCGGCCCTCTTGGCCTTCATCCCCAAGGTGGCCGGTTTTCTGGCGCTTTACCGAATCATCCACTTCGACAGCATCGACCCCTTTATCCGCACCGCGGCAGAAAGCCTGCGCGGGTGGTGCGAGGCAGTCTTCTGGCTGATGGCCGTCGCCAGCATGATCATCGGCAACGTGCTGGCGCTCCTGCAGCGAGACCTCAAGCGGCTGTTGGCTTACTCGAGCGTCGCCAACGCGGGTTACATGCTGGTGGGCCTGGCGGCCGGACACCATCGCAGCAGCGTCGGCGGCGCGCCCGCGCTCTTGTTTTATCTGGTGGCCTACGGAGCGACGATCTCGGGTGTGTTCGGCATGCTCGTGCTGCTCAAGCGGGGCGACCGTTCGGTGGAGACGATCGATGACCTGGCCGGCTTGAGCCAGACGCATCCCGCCGCCGCGGCGATTTTGATGCTCTTGCTCTTCAGCCTCACGGGTTTGCCGCCGACGGGCGGATTCATCGGCAAGCTCAACCTGCTGATGGCGGCCTGGTCGCAGCAGACGACCTCCGCCGAAATCCTGGCGATCGTGCTGGCGATCAACGCGGCGGTCGCGGCCGGATATTATTTGCGGATCGTCGCGGCGATGTACCTTCGGCCGGCCCCGGAGACGGTGGAAGTGCGGGCCACCGAGCTGCTCCCCGCCTGGCTCGGCATCGGCCTGTGCCTGGTCGTCAGCGTGGGACTGTTTTTCTTCCCGGGCCCCCTGTGGGACGTCGTGGCCCAGTTCTCGACGTAGGCAACAAACTGTGCCGAGTCGGACGCAATGAAATCCGATCTCACCGGCAAAATCGCGCTCGTGACGGGAGCGGCCCGCGGAATCGGCCAGGCCATCGCCGATCGCTTCGCGCAAAACGGCGCGACCGTCTATTACACCGACGTCGATGAGCCGGGCGCCAAAGCGGCGGCAGCGCGCTCTCCCGGTTGCCAGTCGGCCCTGCTCGACGTGACGAAATCGGACCAGGTCGGGGCGCTGATCCAACGGATCGAGCGCGAACGGGGCCGCCTCGACACCGTCGTCAACAACGCCGGCGTGAACACGCTGGCCCACCGGGTCACGATCGACGAGTTTCCCCGCGACGAATGGGACCGCATCCTCGACGTCGATTTGAACGGCGTCTACGAAGTGAGCCACGCGGCGGCCCGTCTGATGAAGCGTCAAGGCTCGGGCCGAATTATCAACATCGCCTCGATCGCCGGCCTCGTGCCGCTGCGACTGCAATCGGCGTTCGTTGCCGCCAAGGCCGCCGTCGTCAACCTGACGAAATCGATGGCGTTGGAGCTTGGGCCCTCGGGCATTCTCGTCAACGGGATCGCGCCGGGCTCGACACTCACCGAGGGGACCAGGCAGCTCTTCTACAGCTCCGAGGGAACCTTCAACGCCCGCGTGAAGGAGATGCTCGACCACGTGCCGCTGGGCCGTCCAGGCACGACCGACGAGGTCGCCGTCGCCGCGTTATTCCTCGCCGATCCGGAAAACAGCTACATGAACGGCCACATCCTCGTGGTCGACGGCGGCTGGATCGCGGGCTATCACCGGCAGTTCTAGATCAAATCCTCGGTCAATCGCACGGACAGCCATTGATCGTCAACTATCTAGATCGTGCTTCGACTCTGAGTTGGCAACGCTTCAGGCTATCGATAACCATCTCGCAATACCGATCGTGATCTGTACCTCCCGCGATCGGCGCCAGTTCGCAACCGATGTCGGTGAGGTAGTCAGCCACGATGGTTGGCCCGACTTGTGGCGCGACCTTGCGGCGCTCTGGAGTATCAAATACCGCAAACGTGCGATCGTGATAGTGAAATATCGCTGGTTCGGTCAAAGTCCAATTAATCTTGATTGAAAAGTGGCCGGCCCCTGAGACGAGGTTAAGGGCTTGAAGATGGACTTGGCCAGCCCGAGTGATCCCTTCGCTGGAATAGATTCTGTCGATTTCAAGCATTTGGTCCGGACTCAGAATCCCTCCGTGTACTTCTGTTGAAAAGAAGAAGGAGGGACGAAGATCTTGATCCAACGTCCACACGAATTTGCAGTAGTTCGTGAAGAGGTTTGCGTCCTTCTTGTCGAGCACGTTAACTGCGTGCAAAGTCCGCCGTGAAAACCGTCCGGTTCGGGCAATTTCGCCCGCAAGGATCTTCGCCCAGAGGAGCTGCATTTCTGAGTCACTTACGTTCTGGCACTGCTCGAAGAACTGGGCGACCCAATCATTCTCGACCGATTCATCTGAAACGTCTTCGGGAAGAAGGTCGGCTGCGCGCCGCACGATCGATTCGCGGTTAGATTGCTGGCGAAGCATCTCATTTTCGACACGCGCGGCTGCGCGCTTAGCCAACTGCACCGCGTTCTTCTTT
>DASPSM010000853.1:0-5908 GCA_035623955.1 Planctomycetaceae bacterium | reverse complement strand
GATTGTCCTTACTTGTCAGGACGCAAGGGAGAACACGGCGGCGCGGGAACTAGAGCCAATTTAATGAGTCGCTGGCCCGAATCAACAATTTTGTTCCGCCCCTGCTGAGTCATCGCGCGAAATCTCTCCGACCGTCTTCGGCGCAGGGAATCTCGTGGAAACGCCTTCGGAGCGGCGTTATAAACGAGTCGCTTTTCCGCCTTCGGAACGTTCGGCCTTCCCAGTCGCGAACGGTCCCGCAGTCGCGCAACTTTCGCCACTCCCAGAGACACCTTCGAACGCGAGACGACTCGCATGACGCCGTCGGCAGCCGTGCATAGTCCGGTCTTTCAGTTCTACGCGGCCGTCGCGCTGGGAATCCTTGCGGTGGCGGGGACGGCGCTTTCGATCCTGCGGTTTGGCCTCAAGAAGAACGTCGAGCACGCCTGGAAGTCTTTCTGCGGCTGGCTGGTGATGGTGCCGCTGCTGTTGGGAGTGATCTTCCTGGGGCGGGTGCCCACGATCGTCTTCTTCACGGCGATCGGCATCTTTGGATTCAAAGAGTTCGCTCGCGCGACGGGACTCTACAGCGACTGGTACATGACGGGGGCGGTCTATCTGGCGATGATCGCCACCGGCTGCATGATGCTGCCCACCGACCCGAAACAGGACGTCCCGGGCTGGTACGGCATGTTCATGGCCTGGCCGGTCTTTGCGATCGCCGGCATTCTGCTGATTCCCATTCTGCGAAACCGCGTGCAGGGGCAGCTGCAGCTGATTGCCCTGTCGATTGTGGGCTTTATTTACTTCGGTTGGATGTTTGGGCACCTGACGTTCCTGGCCAACGCGAAGTATGCCTATGCCTATCTGCTGTATGTGTTATTCGCCGTCGAGTTGAACGACGTGGCGGCATTCACGTTCGGCAAGCTGTTCGGCCGGCATCCGCTGCGGAGCAACATCAGCCCGAAAAAAACCTGGGAAGGAGCCTTGGGCGCCGTGGCCGTGTCGATGGCGCTGCCGTGGCTCTTGCATTTCACCTTTCCGCATTTCGTGCCCCGCGACCTGATCCTCGCCGGATTGATCGTCGGCATCGGCGGCCAGCTGGGGGACCTGGCGATCAGCGTGATCAAGCGGGACCTGGGGATCAAAGACATGGGGGCCGCGATTCCGGGGCACGGTGGCATTCTGGATCGAATCGACAGCTTGATCTACGTGGCGCCCCTGTTTTTCCACATGGTCCGATATTTTCACGACCTGTACTGAAATCGCTCGCAAGAGAATCAGCGGAATCGAGTCAGTCGATACTTCGAGATCAAATCCGTGAATGACTGGCACTACGAACCGGCAGAAGACCTCGAACAGTCGCTCGTGGAGCGGCTGCGCCGGTTTCCCCGCCAGCCCGACATGCTCGTGTACGGGACGCGGGTCGCGGCGGCCGCGCTGATTCGGGGTTGGCTCAAGCTCTATCATCGCCTCGAGATCGTGGGCCGCGAGCACATCCCGGCCGAAGGATCGTTCGTGCTGGTCGCCAACCATGCCAGCCATTTGGACGTCTTGTGCCTGCTTTCGGCCCTGCCATTCGCAAAATTGCATCGCGCCTTTCCGGCGGCGGCGCAGGACTATTTTTTTGTGAGCGTGCCGCGCACGTTTTTGGCGGCCGTCGTCGTCAACGCGCTCCCCTTCAATCGACAAACCAATCCCCGCCAGAGCATCAATCTGTGTCGCGAACTGCTCGGCAACACCGGGAACATCCTGGTGATCTTCCCGGAAGGAACCCGCTCGGTCACGGGGGAACTGGGCGAATTCAAGCCGGGGCTCGGCCTGTTCCTGGCCGGAACTTCCTATCCCGTCGTCCCCTGCTATCTGGAGGGAGCGCATCGCGCCTGGCCGAAGGGGGCGCGGTTTCCCCGTCCGCGCCCGGTGCGACTGACAATCGGCCCCTCGCGCACTTATGCGGAACTGACCGCGGGCAAGGCCGCCGCCATTGAAATCTCGCGCGACCTCGAGGCGCGCGTCAGGTCGCTCCGCGACGCAGCGACCCCTCGGCCCTGACCGGCGGCTCGAGCGAGATGATTCGCCCCGTCTGCGACGACTGTCGCGCCGCGTCGATAACGCGGATCACCGCTTCGGCGTCGCTCGCGGAAGAGCTCAGCTCCGGCTGGCCGCGCTCCGCAGCGAGCAGCTCGCCATAGACGTCGATCGGCGGCAGGTCGGATTGCGAAACGGGAGCGTCCGAAATTTCGCCGGACGCCTCGCGCAGATAAATGCGGCCACTGCTATATCCTCCGTGGGCGCCTCCCAGCAGCCAGCCGGTTTGCAGGACGGCGCCGCTCTCGAGATTGACGTCGACGAGCGCGTCGACTCCGGGCTCGAAGCCGACCGAAATCGTGAACGCCGCCGAGGCCGCGCCGCTCGTCGCACGCGGGAGGATTCGGCCAAACACCGATCGGGGCCGTGCCCGGATCAACTGCAGCATCTGGTCGACGTACTGATAGGTGAAGATCGCCAGCGTATCGGCGGCCTGCTGCGCAGACCGGCGGCTGGACGGGTCCGCCTCGGGCACGGCCTTGGCCCAGGAGAGCAAGCGAGCCGAGTTCAGCGGGCCCAATTGCTCACTCTGCACAATCGAAAACGCAACTCGAAACTCCGTTCCGCAGCGGCGGGTCGGCAGAACCGACAGACGTCGGCCCGCTCGGCCGGCAGCGGCACAGAGCTCGCGCATCTGGCCCGCATCCGTACAGGGCGGAGGGTCGATCGCCACGTGTTTGCCGGCCTCGAGAGCGCGCCGGGCGAATTCCGCCCGCTCTTCGATCGGCCCGGCGATCACGACCGTGTCGACGTCGGCTCGGCCCAAGAGGTCTTCCAGCCGTGAATAAACCGGTCGCTCGGAGGCACGCACGCCGGGTAGACGCAACGCCGTCCCGTTTGGCTCGCAGGCGGCAACGACCTCGAATTCGGGCCGCAACGACAGCGCCTCCGCGTGGAACTGGCCCGAACGATCCAATCCGATCAAGGCCAGCCGAACCCGCGTTGGGTGGTTAGGCGCTGCGACCGCTCCCGCGCCGAGTGGTTCCGGGGCAGAGGCGACTGTCGAATCGGCGGACGAATCGATGCGCGAACCCATCAGCAAGCCGTCGGCAAACTCACTGGTCCAAGACGTTCGAGACTCTCTCGGACTGTAGCCGCCCGATCGGCCCTTCTGGAAGTCCGAAAGGGGGAGGACGCGACGAGCGATCGGCCGATTGCTGTGCGCAAATTTCCACCACTGACCGGACGTCTCGGAATGGGGCGGGAACTGGGCAATTGACTCGACCCGCGCGATCGACCATGCTGGAGCGGCAGTTCTGCGCACGTCATTCGTTTTTCGTCCTTATCAACCACAAAAAATAGACGCGTGTCGCGAGGCTGCCAGACAAAAAGGGCCGATTAATGAGCACTCAGCTGCCGGACCCCGCCGCCCCCGCCCCCGAATCGCAGCCAACAGGCGCGCCGAATCTGCTGATTCCCGTCGTGTGCGTCGTGATCCTGCTGTTGCTGGCCGCCGTCCTCTGGGCGCAGACGGGCCGGCGCGACGCGCAGGCCAAAATCGACGAGCTGCAGGGACAGTTGGCCAAGAACCAGGCGCGTTCGACCGCGTCGGACCAGGCGAGCCAGGATGCCAGGCAGGCCAAGGCCAAATTCGACGCCGACCTGGCGGCCGTCAAACGGACCGCTGAGGAAGCCCAGGCCGCTCAAAAGCGCGGCGAGGAAACGCTCAAGAAGCACGATTCCGAGCGGGAAGCCCTCGTGAAGGAGCGCGATGCCGCGAAGACGGCAGCCGAGCAGGCCGACGAAGCCCGGACCAGGTCGGAGCGGCTGCGGGACGAAGGCCTCGCCGCGCGAAAACTGGCGGAAGACAGCTTGCGCACGGCCGAGGCGAAGCGCGCTCAAGCCGAATCGAAACTGAAAAAAGCCGCCGAGGATCTCGCGGCCGCCGACAAAAAGGCGGCCGCTGCCACGGCGGACCGCGACGCGGCGGTCGCCGCCCGCCAGACTGCTGAAAAAGCGGCTGCCGACGCTCAAAAGGCTGCCGCGGACGCCGAGGCGGCCAGGACCAAAGCCACGCAGGCGCAGGCCGAGGCCGACGCGGCCCGGCAAAAGGCGGAAAACCAGGCGATCACCGCGGCCAAGGAAGCGGAGTTGGACAAGCGAATGGCCGAGAAGGTGAAAGCGGACGCGGAGAAGGCGCGAGGGGACGCGGAGAAGGCGCGGGACGAGGCCGTCGCGCGGGCCGACTCTCTCAAGAAATCGCTGGCCGACGCCGAAAGCGCCCGTAAAGAACTCTCTGCCAGTCGTGACGACGCGCTGGCCCGACTCAAGAAACTCGAAACCGCCCGCACCGAGCTGACGGAGAAGCTGTCCGCGGCCGAACGGGACCGCGACGCCGCCCGCAAGCCGCTGGAGGCCGCACAAAAATCTCTGGCCGCTGCGGAAGCCGCCCGTAAGGAACTGACTGCCAGTCGTGACGACGCGCTGGCCCGACTCAAGAAACTCGAAACGGCCCGCACCGAGTTGACGGAGAAGCTGTCGGCGGCCGAACGGGATCGTGACGCGGCCCGCAAGTCGCTGGAGGCGACTCAAAAATCTCTGGCCGCCGCCCAGGAAACGATCAAGTCTCAACCGGATCCGAAAGCGCTGGAACTGGCTCGCAAAGAAGTCGAGATCGCGCACAAAGAGGCCGACGTCTCGAACAAGGAACTGAAGATCAAGCTGCAGGAGCAGAGCCTCGACGCCAAGGAAAAGGGGCTCAAGGCCGAGCAGCTGGCGCTGGAGGTCAAATCGCTCACCCTTCAGCTCAAGGCGGCCCAGGACGAAGCCCGCAAGCTCCGGGCCGCGCTGGAAAAGTCCCCCGCCAAAGGGAGCGCCGAGAGCAGCGCCGCGAAACCGAAGCCGGTCGCGTCCAAGTAGCGAGAAAGCAAGCGCAGTGGACCCGGTTCCTCGCGCGACGGAGCCTCGATCCGCCGCCCTTCCGCAGGCGATTCCGCCTATAATTGAGCGTTCCATCGAGATGTGATGGTTTCGCGGCGAGAGTCATCTGCAACGGCAGAAAATCGCCGCAGCGCCTGAACGCCAGGAGCGGCGAATTGCGCGGTGCCCGCCGCGTGCGGATTTGGTTGCCAACCAGGCGGACCGCGGTTAACCTTCGGTATCTTGCGGCCTTGGGGCCACCGACGGGGTATTGTTGCGTCGCGAAGACCGCCGCTAAGATCTGAGCCTTCTGAGATCGAGCATGGACTCGCCGACGCCGGTGAATCGACCCAATTCGAACCCCTCGCCCTCGCCCCCCTCCCGCCGCCCCGCACCGCGCCGCCGCTTTGACGAGCCCCCCCGCTCGATGTCATTCGTGCCTTGGCTGGTGATGTTGTGCCTCGTGGCGATCGCGGTCATCTGGCTCTTCCGCGGCCCGGGCAACACGGGAACACGCGTCTCTTTCGGCTTCTTTCAGAGCCAGCTCGAAAAGGGAAACGTCAAGAGCGTCAAAGTCTACGGCGAGAACCTGACCGGCGCGTGGAAAAAGACTCCCCCTCCTCCCACTCCAAACTCGGACAAGCTGACGGAAGAGTTCAACACCATCATTCCGGAGGGGGTTTCCCGGGATCCGCAGTTCTGGCAGAAGCTCGAGAAGAACGTGGCCGATTATGACGCCGCCCAGCGCGAGCCGAGCTACGCTCAGCAGACGCTCTTCTGGCTGGTCGCCTCGGTCGTGTTCATCTTCTTTCTGATCTACATGATGCGGCGAAACGTCGATCCGTTGGGGGGCGGGATGATGGGGAACTTCATCCGCAGCCAGGCGAAGCGCTTTCAGCCGTCGGAGCAGCGCACCACGTTCGAAGACGTGGCCGCTCTGGAGCAGGCGAAGCTCGAGCTGCAGGAGGTCGTCGAGTTCCTC
>DASPSM010000844.1:0-2860 GCA_035623955.1 Planctomycetaceae bacterium | reverse complement strand
GAGGAACTGGGCGGCCTCCCGCAGAATGGCCGGCTCGCTGCCGAAAATCTGCACGGCAAAGGGGTATTCCTCGGGGCAGGTTTCGATCATCGACAGCGTTTTCGGGCTCCCCGCCAAGAGCCCCCGAGCATTCACCAGGTCGGTCGTGGTCAGTCCGACGCCACCCAGCCGCCTCACAGTTCGCCGGAACGACAAATTCGTGAATCCGGCGAGGGGCGAGAGGAGGTATCGGGAGGAAAGCTCCAGCTGTCCGTATTTCAAGACAGGTCGTGAAACCGGACAGGCTGGGGCTGGGGTATTCATCGCGTATTGACTGTACCGCATCGTTTTAAAGATGAAAATCCGTCCATCCGGGGAGCGCTCGCCGGTGGTTCTCTCGAACTCCTCTTCGCCTCGAGGGAGTTGTCCGTTGCGAGCGTCCCTGGATGCCGGCCCGGTCGCGGGTGAAATCTTCCCTGTGAGTTTCTTGCAGTTGAGATTTCCCACCTGCGGGCCAACGCCCTGCGGCCGGGCCGCGAATTTAACGCCGCCCAAGAATTTAACGCCCGCCAAATTGAGGCCGGCGCGGGTTTTTTCCGATACGCATCTGTCGGCGCTTTACGGCGGCACGGTGCTCGACGGCGGCAAAGTGGCGCGATTCGACCTCTTTCTACGACCGGGGTTACTCCCTCCCATCTCGCGGACGAGATATCGAACTTGAGCGGGACGCCGGCGACCAGGAAGGTCTGGTGCGCACCCGTGGGAGACGCTCGATGACATCCGTGACGTCCTCGTCCCTGCTGCTCACCCTGCTCCTGTCGGCCACTCCCAACCCGACCCCGCAAAACCCGGCGCTGCCGACGGCGCCCGTCAAGTCTGCGGACGCGAAGGGCGCGGCGGCCGCGGCCCAAAAGCATGCGCCCAGCACTCCGGTCGGCCGGCACATCGAGCGGCTGGCTTTGCGGGACGTGCTCGGGGCGGCAAAGTCCCTGGACGATTGGAAGGACAAAAAGGCGATCGTCGTCGCGTTCTTGTGCGCCGATTGCCCGCTCGCGCGCCAATATGGACCGAAGCTCGGCGAGATGAGCGCGAAGTACGCCGACAAAGGCGTGCAATTCGTGGGGATCGACTCGAATCCGCTCGACACGCTGGCCGAGATCGAGCACTTCGCCCGCGTGCACAAAATCGGCTTCCCGATCCTTCGCGATCCCGGCGCTCGCGTCGCCGACGAGCTGGGCGCACGCCGCACGCCGGAAGTCTTCCTGCTCGATCAATCGCGCGTCGTGCGGTATTGGGGCCGCATCGACGACCAGTTCGGCATTGGCTACGCGCGCAACAAGCCAAACAACCGCTATCTTCAGGATGCGCTCGACGCCGTCTTGGAAAGCAAAGAAGTCCGTACGGCGTCGGTCGAGTCGGTCGGCTGCCGCATCGGTCACGTCAACCGGCAGCCCAAGGGGGACGTGACGTACGCCAACCAGATCGCGCCGATCCTGCAGTCCCGCTGCGTGAGCTGCCACCAGGCCGGCGAGATCGCCCCCTTTCCGCTGACCACGTACGCCGAGGCGTCCGGCTGGTGCGAGACGATTCGCGAGGTCGTCGAGGCCCGGCGGATGCCCCCGTGGTTCGCCAATCCGAAGTACGGCAAATTCTCCAACGACTGCCGGCTGTCCGACGAAGAGAAGCAGCTCGTTTGCACGTGGATCGACAATGGCGCGCCCGAAGGGACGCCCGCGGCCCGCTCGCGCGAACTGCCCAAGCCCGAGTTTGCCAGCGGCTGGCGAATCCCGAAGCCCGACATGATCGGCCGCATGCCCAAGCCCTTTAAGGTCCGCGCGACGGGAATCGTGCAGTATCAGTACTTCACCATCGATCCCGGCTTCAAACACGACGTCTGGATTCGGGCCAGCGAAGGGCACGCCGGCAACCCGTCGGTCGTGCACCACATGGTGCTGTTTTTCGTGCCACCCGAACAGAAAGAGCCGCGACCCGAGGATCCCCTGTTCCGCACGATCGGCTCGTTCGCTCCCGGCACGCCGGCGATGATTCCGCCCGAGGGGGTTTCGCGGCGAGTTCCGGCCGGCTCGCGGCTCGTCTTCCAGATGCACTACACGCCCAACGGCAGCGAGCAGTGGGACCAGAGCGAAGTGGGCTTGGTCTTCGACGACCCCAAGAGCGTCCGCAAAGAACTCAAGATGGGGGCGGTCGTCAACTTCCAATTCCTGATCCCGCCCGGCGCGAGCGACTTCCGCCTCGATGCGGACGACGACTTCGACGAAGACACGCTGATCTACGCCATGCTGCCGCACATGCATTTCCGCGGGAAGTCGTTCCGTTACACGGCGATTTATCCCGGCGGCAAGAAAGAAGTGCTGCTCGACGTCCCGCGCTACGACTTCAACTGGCAGAACGTCTATTGGCTCGCCGAGCCCAAGCTGATGCCGGCGGGCACGCGAATCTTCTGCGAAGCGGTCTTCGACAACTCAGCCGACAACCTGGCCAACCCCGACCCGTCGCGGCCCGTCCACTGGGGCGAGCAGACCTGGGACGAAATGATGGTCGGCTCCTTCTACTACTGCCCGGCCAACCAGGACTTTTCGCTCGGCCTGCCGCGCGTCACGCCCAAAGGCAAAGACCGCTTTGAAGCCGTCTTCCGCTACCGCCCGGCGAAAGCGCCGAAGTCGGTCTTCCTCGCCGGTTCCTTCAACGGCTGGAAGAAGGACCAGGCGCGGATGTCGGGGCCGGACAAAGACGGCTTCTACAGCATGTCGCTCGAACTCCCCCCCGGCCGCCACGAATACAAGTTCCTCGTCGACGGCAAGAAGTGGCGAGTCGACCCGGCCAACCCGATTCAGGTCGGCAAGCGCGAGAACAGCTTGCT
>DASPSM010000841.1:0-17181 GCA_035623955.1 Planctomycetaceae bacterium | reverse complement strand
GAACTGCGATAGTCGGTCTGGTAAAAGCCCGAACCCTTGAAAATGATGCCGGCGCCCGGGCCGATCACGCGTTGGGCCTGCCGCTTGCCGCACTTGGGACACTTCTTCTCCGGCTCGGCCTTGATCGACTGGAACAGCTCCCAGCGATGGTGGCAGGCCTTGCACTCGTAGTCATACGTCGGCATGCGGCTGCTCCGCTTCGGGCGATTGGGCCCGTTCGTTGGTTTTGTCTCCGCCGTTCGTGCCGGCTTTCGTCGGGGGCGCCGAGACGATCACGGTCGCGGGCCGAACGACCCGATCTTTCAATGTAAACCCCCGTTCGACTTCCTGCACGACGGTCATCGGCGGATGTTCGTGCGTTTCGACCTGCTGGATGGCCTGGTGCAGATTGGGATCGAACGGTTTGCCCGCGGAATCGATCGGAACCACGTTATGCCGGCCCAAGGCCGCCTCGATCTGTTTAGCCACCAGTCGCACGCCGTTGACCAGATCCTTGACGTCGCCGCAACCTTCGGCCGCCGTCAGTGCCCGGTGGAGATTGTCGAGCGCCGGCAGGAGATCGCGGGCGATGGGGAGCGCCTGGTACTGGCGCATCTCCTCGGCTTCCTTCTGAGCTCGCTTGCGGTAATTCTGCAGCTCGGCCTGGGCGCGTAAATAAAGGTCGTAATTCGCGTCGCGCTCCGCACGGGCCGCTTCGAGTTGATCCAAGAGCGAAAGGGACTCGGGCTCGGCAGTCTGGCCCACTTCCGGCTGGCCGACGCCTGCTTGGGCGGGCTCCGGCTTCGCGTTCGCGGGCTGCTTCCCGCCGGGAGCCTTCTCTTGCGGCCGACCGGCCTCGCGCTCGGGTTGTCGTTGATCCGCCATGGCTTTTATCCGCGATCAGATTGCCGGTCTTCGGCGCCTGCCTCGTTCGACGAGGCGAAATAGTCCTTGAGCTTGTCGAAAAACGATTTGCGGTGGGGAGTGACCTCGACTTTTTCCAGCTCGGCCAGCTCGCGCAGGATTTTTTCCTGACCCTCACTCAGGTGTTTGGGGACTTCGACCTGCACCTCGACGTACAAGTCGCCGCGACGTCCGCCGTGCGGATCGGGCATTCCCAACCCGCTGAGCTTGAGCAGCTCCCCCGGCTGTGTCCCCTTTGGAATCGTCAGCCGCTGCCGCCCATCGAGCAGCGGGATCTCGACTTCGGTCCCCAGCGTCGCCTGAGTAAACGAAATCGGCACCCGGCACGACAGGTTGCGTTCGTGTCGCTCGAAAAACGGATGCGGTTTGACCTGAATATCGACGTAAAGATCACCCGACGGACCGCCGCCGGGTCCGGCCTCGCCTTCCGCGCGCAGGCAGAGCTGCATGCCGTTATCGACTCCGCCGGGGACTTTTACCTCCAGCTTCGCTGGATGCAATTGCATTCCCGAGCCGAAGCAGTCGGCGCATTTGTCGCGAACGACGCGGCCCGAGCCGTGACAGCCGGGACACGTCGTCTGCACTCGGAAAAATCCCTGCGAATGGACGACCTGCCCGCGCCCGCCGCAATAGTCGCACGTTTGCGGCTTGGTTCCCGGTTTGGCCCCGCTCCCGTGACAGGTCGAACAGGTCTCGTGCCGGCGGATCTCGATCGTGCGGGTGCATCCCCGCGCGGCTTCCAGGAGATCGATCGTGATCGCGCTGCGAAGATGGGCGCCCCGGTGGACTCGGCCGCCGCGCGAGCGAGGGCCGCCGAACATCCCGCCAAAGCTGTCGCCGAACAGATCGCCGAACGCGTCGAAAATGTCGGAGATGTCGGAGAACTGCGGCCCGCCGTTGCCCGAGACCCCGGCATGACCGAAGCGATCGTACCGGCCGCGCTTGTTGGCGTCGCTCAAGACGTCGAAGGCTTCAGCCGCCTCTTTGAAGCGGGCCACCGCCCCCTCATCACCCGGATTGCGATCGGGATGGTTGGCGATGGCGGCCTTTTTGTACGCCTTCTTGATCTGTTCGGGACTGGCGTCCTTGGCGACGCCCAAGACCTCGTAATAGTCCCTTTTCGAAGCCATCGAAACCATATTTGAGTGGAATCCCGCGGAATCCCGCAAGATCGGTTTAGCTGCCCCGACGCGACACAGGCCACCGTTGGCCGGTGGCCTGTGGGCATCTCATCCAAATTCTACGCCACCGAGTCTACCCAACGCAGCGGCTAACGAATGCTTCCCTCGACCTTGGGTTTCTCCCCGCCCCCCGTTTCTTCGGTCTTGGTGACCAGGACCTGGGTTGTCAGCATCAGGCCGGCGATCGACGACGCGTTCAACAGGGCGTTCTTGACGACCTTGGTTGGATCGACAATTCCCTTCTTGAACATGTCGACGTATTCGCCCGTGTTGGCGTCATAACCGGTATTGGTCGGCTTCTGACGCACCTCGTCGGCAACGACGGAGCCGTCGGTGCCGCTGTTCGTGGCGATTTGCCGGATGGGCGACTCGAGGGCCCGAGCGACGATTTCGACGCCAATCCGCTCGTCTCCCTTGACCTTGACCTGTTTGACCGCCTCGATCGCCCGCAACAGGGCGACGCCCCCGCCCGGAAGGATGCCTTCCTCGACGGCGGCACGCGTCGCGTGCAGCGCGTCTTCCATGCGGGCCTTGGTCTGCTTCATCTCGGCTTCGGTGGCCGCTCCGACCGAAATCACCGCTACGCCGCCGGTCAGCTTCGCGAGCCGCTCCTGGAACTTTTCGCGGTCGTACTCGCTGTCGGTCTGCTCGATCTGCGTGCGGATCTGCTGGATCCGGGCCTGGATCGCCTTCTTGTCGCCCGATCCCTCGATCAGCGTGCAGGCGTCCTTGGTCACTTCGACCTTCTTCGCCTGCCCGAGATGTTTGATCTCGACGTTCTCAAGCTTGATGCCCAGATCTTCGGAGAGGAGCGTGCCGCCGGTCAGCACGGCAATATCGCCCAGCATCGCCTTGCGGCGGTCGCCGAAGCCGGGTGCCTTGACGGCGCAGACGTTGAGCACGCCGCGCAGCCGGTTGACGACCAGCGCGGTGAGGGCCTCGCCTTCGACGTCCTCGGCGATTACGAGCAGCGGCCGGCCCGAGTGAGCGACCTTCTCGAGCACAGGCACGAAATCGCGGAGACTCGAAATCTTCTTCTCGAAGATCAGGATCAGGGCGTTTTCCAGCACGCAGGTCATGTTCTGCGTGTTGTTGACGAAGTAGGGCGAAATGTAGCCCTTGTCGAACTGCATCCCTTCGGCAAACTCGAGCGTGGTCTCGTTCCCTTTGCCCTCTTCGACGGTGATCACGCCGTCGCGGCCAACGCGCTCCATCGCCTCGGCAATCAGGTCGCCGATCTTCTGATCGTTGTTGGCCGAAATGGCGCCGACCTGGGCGATCTCCGCCTTCGACTCGACCGGCTTCGACGCCTTAGTGATGTGCTCGACGGCTGCGTCGACGGCTTTCTCGATTCCGCGGCGAACGACCATCGGGTTGGAGCCGAGTGAAATGCTCCGCAGCCCTTCGTCGTAGATCGCGCGGGCCAGCACGGTCGCGGTGGTCGTCCCGTCGCCGGCGACGTCGCTCGTCTTGGACGCGACTTCGTTGACGAGCTTGGCTCCCATGTGCTCGTAGGGATCTTCGAGCTCGACTTCCTTGCTCACGGTGACGCCGTCCTTGGTGACGACGGGATTGCCGAAGCTCTTATCGATGATGACGTTTCGCCCCGTCGGCCCCATGGTGACGGCCACGGCATCAGCCAGGATCTTGACGCCGCGCTGCAGCTTGATTCGGGCCCGGTCGTCGAACAAAAGTTGCTTCGCCACTTCTGGAGACTCCTTGATTTCGCGTGTCTGCTGGTGTCCGCGTGCTCGCCGGGGCGCGTCAGGCCTGAGGCGACCCGCGCGGCCGATCGCTTGTTACTTCACGACCTTGGCCAAAATGTCGCTCTCACGAAGGATCTTCAAATCCTTGCCATCGACCTCGATGTCGGTCCCGCCGTACTTGCCGAACAACACTTCGTCGCCAACCTTGACGGCAACGTCCGCCCGCTTGCCGCCGTCGAGAATTCGGCCGGGGCCGACGGCGATGACTTTGCCGCGCTGCGATTTCTCTTGTGCCGCGTCGGGCAGGACGATGCCGCCCGCCGTCCGCTCTTCTGCACTCGTGGGTTCGACAACGACGCGATCATCCAGGGGTTTGAGGGCCATATGTTCGTCTGACTCCGTCGATGAAATGTGGGTTTTTCTTGTCTTCGATCGTGCGACAACCGGGCCCGCGTACGCTGCGAGGTGTTCACCTTGCAGCAATGGACGCACTAAAAGTCGCCGCCCATGCCGCCCATACCACCCATGCCGCCGCCCATCCCGCCCATGCCTCCCATGTCGTGATGGTGGTCGCCGGGCCCGCCTTTCTCCTCTTTCTTTGGTTCTTCGACGACGATCGAATCGGTCGTCATCAGCAGACAGGCGACGCTGGCGGCGTTCTGCAGCGCCGTCCGCACGACTTTGGTCGGATCGGCGATCGCGAACTCGAACATGTCGCCGTAGCGATCGGCCATCGCGTCGTAGCCGTAGTTCTTGTCCTTTGCCTTGCGAACGTTGTTGGCGACGACCGCACCGTCGAGGCCCGCGTTCTGGGCAATGAGCCGCAGTGGCATACTGGCGACGTTGGCGACGATGCTGGCTCCGTGCGCTTCGTCGCCGGTGAGCTGCAGTTTCTTGTTCAGGCCTTCTCCGCACCGCAACAATGCGACGCCGCCGCCGGGAACGATTCCTTCTTCGATCGCGGCCCGCGTGGCGGCCAGCGCGTCGTCGATGAGATCCTTGCGTTCCTTCATGGCTGTCTCAGTGGCGGCCCCCACGCGAATCTGAGCCACGCCGCCAGCGAGCTTGGCCAGACGCTCCTGCAGCTTTTCGCGATCGTAGTCGCTGTCGGTCTGCTCGATCTCGCGGCGGATTTGCTCCGCGCGGCCATCGATGGCCGACTTCGAGCCGGCTCCCTGAATGATCGTCGTGTCCTCGGCGTCGATGATCACTTTCTTGGCGACGCCCAGGTCCTGCATCTCGATGTTTTCCAGCTTGATCCCCAGGTCCTTGAAGATCGCCTTGCCGCCGGTCAGCACGGCAATGTCTTCGAGCATGGCCTTCCGCCGGTCGCCGTAGCCCGGCGCCTTGACGGCGGACACCTTGAGGATGCCGCGAAGCTTGTTGACGACCAGCGTGGCGAGTGCCTCGCCCTCGACGTCTTCGGCGATGATCAACAGTTGGATGTTTGACTTGGAGATTTTTTCCAGGAGCGGGACGAGGGCCTTGGCGGAGCTGATTTTTTCCTCGTAAATCAGGATGCGGCAGTTTTCGAGCACGCATTCCTGGCGGTCTTCGTCGGTGACGAAGTGCGGGGAGAGGTAGCCCCGATCGAACTGCATCCCTTCCACCAACTCGACCTGCGTCGTGACGTGACGGCCTTCCTCGACCGTGATCACGCCGTCTTTGCCAACCTTCATGAGCGCGTCGGCAAGAATTTGACCGATCTCGGGATCGTTATTGCCGGCGATCGTCGCGACGGTTTCGATGGCCTTCTTGTTCTTGGCTTCGACCGGCCTGGCCAGCTTCTTGAGATCTTCGACGACGCTGTTGACCGCTTTCTGCACGCCGCGGCCGAGTGACATCGCGTCGGCTCCGGCGGCAAGAAATCGGAGACCTTCGCGGTACATCGCCTCGGCGAGGACGGTGGCCGTCGTCGTGCCGTCACCGGCGATGTCGCTGGTTTTGGAGGCGGCCTCTTTGACGAGTTGGACGCCCATATTCTCGAACGGGTCTTCCAGCTCGATGTCTTCCGCGACGGTGACGCCGTCTTTGGTGACTTTTGGAGCACCCCAGCCCTTGTCGAGTACCGCGTTGCGGCCGCGGGGGCCCAACGTGCTGCTGACGGCCTTGGTCAGCTTGCTGACTCCTTCCAACAAGCTCTTGTGGGCCTCGTCGTCAAAACTCAAGAGTTTCGCCACAGCTTCTCCTCAGTGCGATAGGCAGAACGGCAACTGCCGCTCCGCGCGATGATGCCTATTGAACTCACTGGTGCGCCGGAACTCTTGGCGCCGGTTGCTTGTCGCCAGGCGGCTGCCGAATCTGAATCGAGCCGGTGCGCCGCTGGACTGCCATGTCAGTCGAAACTATCTCCGCGGCGGCTGCAAAAAGCAATCAATGTGCCGTCTGCCGCCGTGCGCCGTAAGTTATAAAATATGAATGTCTTGCGACGAATGAAAGGCTCCCGGCCCCACGCTGCCGGCTGTCAAGTTGGCAGGCCTTTGGCGACGAGCGGCTGCGATTCCGGCTCCGTCGATGCCTCCGGAAGGGGCTTGGCCGGGCGCTTCCAGAGAACGGCAACGCAGGCGGGGAGCAGAAACAGGGCTCCAACGAGAGCCCCAGTGAGAGTCACGATCGACAGCTCGGCAAACCGACGCGTCGGCAGGAAGTCCGAGAACAGCAGCACGGCCAGCCCGACGACCGTTAAGAACGTCGACAGACACATTGGCTGCCCCTTGCCGATCAGCGTTTTCCAAGTGGCCCGATCCATATGAGGATCGCGGCCGTACTCTTCGCGAAAACGCAGGATGTAGTGAATCGTGTTGTCGACCGCGATGCCCAGGCTGATGGTAAACACGATCACGTTGCCGGCGTTCAGATCGAAGTGCCGTAGCCCCATGTAGCCGAAGGTCACTCCCAGCGGAATGACGTTGGGCGGAATGGTGATTAGCCCGATCCGAACCGAGCGAAACAGCACGGCGATCAGTCCAAAAATCACAAACGCGGCCGTCAGGATCGAAAACAAAAGTTCGTGGATCATCTCGGTCAGACCGAGGGCGCTCACGTAGGCGTCTCCGGTTGGCCGGTACGTAACCCCTGAGCCTTTCGGGAAAAGTTCGGCCATTTTAGCTTGGAGCGTGGCGACCAGGGCGAGCGTGTCGCGCGTGCCGACGTCCCGAATCTTCAGCAGCAGCCTGGCGTGCGTATCGTCGGGAGACATGAATTCGTGATAGCGCATCTCTCCGGCCACCTTGCCGAGGAAGTTGCGGCCCCGCTCGATGCGGCGAACTCCTTCGTCGTCGGTGCGGGGAAGCGCCTGCGATAGCTTCTCGTCAGGCACAAAGCGGCTGTTGATCTCGTTGAAGTAGTCGATGTACGAGCGGGCAAAAAGCACGGCGTTCTGGTCGCGGGCGAACTTCTGCAGTTCGCCGACCTTCCGAAAGATATCGGGGCGGTAAAACAGCCCGGGCTCGTCGGCGTGCAGGCTGATTTCCAGGGGCAAGAGCCCCGAGAGGTGCTGTTCCAGCGCGTGCAGCGTCTGAATCGTCGGGTTGCTCTCGTCGTACGTCTCGAGCGTCGACGAATTGACTTCGACCGTCCGCGCGCTCCAGAGAGAAACGAGCCCCAAGAGCAGAAAGGCGCCGATGGTGGCCCAGCGCCACTTGAGGATCGCGCGTCCGACCTGAGCCAGTGCGAAGGAGAGCAATTGCCAGACCCGCACTTCCTGAAAGGCCGGCGCTCGGAAGTAGGGGAGCAGCGCGCCGAGCGTGAGGAGCACCGTGACGTACAGGAACATCAATCCCATCGCCGCCTGAGTGCCGAACTCCTTCAGGACGGGCGAACTGGCGGTGATGAGGACATAGAAGCCGATGGCGGCCGTCGTGAACGCGCCGAGGCAGGCCACCAGCATTTGGCGGATCGTGCTGCGGCCCGCGTCGCGGCGGGAGATGCCCGGCCGAGCCTCTTCGGAGTAGCGCGTTAACACGTGAATCGAGTTCGAGACGCCGTTGATCAGCAGCATGCACGGCAGGATATTGCTCACAATGTTCAGCGGCTGATTGCGGAAGGCAATCACACCGAACGTCCAAATCAGCCCTTGCCCGACTGCGAACAGGGGCAGCAGGCTGCCCGAGAGGCTGCGAAATGCCAGCGCCAGCGTGATCAGGTACAGCACGCCCGCCAGCGGCATCAGCCGTTCCTGGTCCTTTTGCAGATCGTTCACGATGCCGACGCGCAGGACGGGCAGTCCGCTGACCAGCACTTTGTAGTCCGGCGGCGGCGCATGTTTGGCGAGGGCTTCGTCGACGCGCTGGACCATCGCGCGCATCGCGTCGAAGTCGGAATCGGTCGCGTCGAACACGGCCAGCAGGGCGGCCATCTTGTAGTCGCGGCTCACGAGCGAGCCAAACGGCAGCTCGGTCTCGGCTAGCCGCTCGCGGAGCACCTCAGCCGTGTCTTGGCTGACGGGAATCTCGTCGATGATCGGTTCGTAAGACAGCTTGGGGTTCAGGCCGAGAGTGACTCGCGGCGTCTGCATCGAGATCAGGCTCTCGACGCGCTTGACCTTCGGCAAATGCTCGAGGTCGCGGACCATCTGGGCCTGCCAGGTCAGGGCGGCCGCGGTGACGACGTTTTCTTTACCCAAAGCCTCGAGCCCGAGGATGATCACCGTATCGTCGTAGTTAAACTCGCGCCGGAACTGGGCCGCGTAAGCGATCTCGGGGTTATCGCTGCTGAAGACCGCGTCGGGATTGAAATCGAACCGCAGTTTCCGCGCCGAATAGCCGGCGACCGCGGTGGCGGCCAGCAGAAGCGCGAGCACGATCAGCGGATGACCGACGATCAAATCGGCCATTCGTCCGGGGAAGGACCCCACACGTTTAAACTCGCTCACGCGTACTCCGACCTGCTTCGGCGGCTGGACCGGAAATCAGGCAGTGCATCCATGAAATCGGTTGGGCTGTTTTGCGAATTGCTATTATTGTGCCGCTCGGGCCGATTCGAGCAACGATCGACCGGTCATTTCCGCCGGCGGATCGATGCCGAGCAGCTTCAGCATGGTGGGTGCGACGTCTGCCAAGATGCCCGAGTGGAGCTTCCACTGGGACTGGTCAGCGCCGACATAGAAGATTTCGACCGGGAACGTCGTGTGTGCGGTATACGGCTGTCCGTTTGCTTCGCGCATTTTCTCCGCGTTCCCGTGGTCGGCCGTGATTAACGCCACGCCGCCGATCTTTTTCAGCACATCGAGGACCTGGCCGACGCACGCGTCAACAGTCTCGACGGCCTTGATCGCGGCCGGAATGCTGCCGGTGTGTCCGACCATGTCGGCATTCGCGTAGTTGCAAATCACGACGTCGTATTGCTGCGTTTCGAGCCGGCGAATCAGCTCGGCCGTCACTTCGAGTGCGCTCATTTCGGGTTTGAGGTCGTAGGTCGCGACTTTGGGCGAGGGAATCAGCACGCGATCTTCACCGGCCACCGGCTCTTCGACTCCGCCGTTAAAGAAAAAGGTGACGTGGGCGTATTTCTCGGTCTCTGCAATCCGCAGCTGCTTGAGTCCGTGGGCGGCCAGGACCTCGGCCAGGATGTTCCGCATCGATTCCGGGGGAAAGACCATCGGCAGATTGAACGTGTCCTTGTATTCGGTCATGCAGACGAAATCGACCTTCGGCCGCCGCTTGCGTTCAAATCCCGTGAACGCGTCGTCTATGAAGGCCTGCGTCAACTGCCGGGCGCGATCGGCTCGAAAATTGAAATACAAGATTCCGTCGCCGTCCTTGATCAGCGGCTTGCCGCGATCGCCTTGCCCCGCGCGGATCACCGTCGGTGGAATGAACTCGTCGGTCTTACCATTCGTGTACCACTTTTCGAGAGCTTCGACGGCCTTCGGGCGCTCCACTCCTTCGCCCAAGACCTGGGCGTTGTAAGCGGCGGCGATGCGGTCCCAGCGGTTGTCGCGGTCCATCGCGTAATATCGGCCCATGACTGTCGCAATCGTTCCGACGCCGATCTGCTTCATCCGCTCTTCGAGCTGGCGCAGAAAGCCGGCTCCGGCCGTGGGCGACGTATCGCGGCCATCCATGAAACAGTGGACGTAAACTTCCGAAAGACCGTTGCGTTTGGCCAGCTCCAGGCAGGCGTACAGGTGGTCGAGATGGCTGTGCACGCCGCCGTCGGAGCAGAGCCCCATCAAATGCAGGCGGCCGCCACGGGCCTTCAAATTGCCGAGGAGCGATTTCAGCACGGGGATCTCGAAAAACGCTCCCTCGCGAATCGACTTGGTAATCCGCGTCAGGCTTTGATAGACGATCCGGCCGGCTCCGAGATTTAAATGGCCGACCTCGGAATTCCCCATCTGTCCGGCGGGCAGCCCGACCGCCTCGCCCCCCGGATCGAGCGTGGAGTGCGGGCAGGCGGCACGCAGCGCGTCATTGACAGGCGTGCGGGCCATCAGCGTGGCATCTGCCTCCCGTTCGATTCCGACTCGACCAGCCGGGTTGAGGCCCCAACCGTCGCGGATGATGAGGACCACCGGCCGATGCGCTAGCTTCACCACACAGACTCCCGAAACTACGGCAGGTTAAGCAGAACCCGCTCGGATTGTAGAGTTCGGAACAGTGGCGGCCAACGCTCTGCGGGCTGCCGAATGTGAATTTGCGACGGCGCGATGGGTGGAGATGAAACGCGCAGATTCGGCCGGTTTCGTGTTGACGAATCGTTGCGATCCGGGTATCACACGCCCCTCTCTCCTCATCTCCAGCCTATCTCCCAACTCAATTTGCCCAATCCGCAGTCGAATCGTCCATCACTGGTGCGATCCGAACGATGGCTGACGGCGCGACCGCGTCTAGCGATTGCACGTTTGGCCTCGATCGGCAGCAACCGGTGACCCGTCGGCGCACTTCGCTGCGGCCCACGTCCATTTTCAATGGCTGACCAGGCCTCAAAATCCGGCGAGCATAAGCCGGCCGCGGACAAGTCCTCTGCGACTCCCGCGGCGACCGGAACCGTCGCCAAGGCGCTCGCCCTCGTGAAGGCGTTCAAGTGGCCGATCGTCGGCGCGGCGAGCGCGCTGACGATCGTGGCGGCCGGATCGTACTGGTATTTCTTCCACGAGACGCGCCCCGATCCCCCCGTGCTCTTGGCGCGCGCCTTGGCAGACTTGAAAGACCGCGACAACACCAACGCGACGCTGGAAGCCCGCCGAATTGCCTCCGAACTTGACGGCCTGCGGTACCGCGATCCCGACTTCGGCGGGGCTGTTCCTTACATTCTTGGCGTTTTGGAATTCCGCAGGGCTCAACTGCAGACCGATCGTCAGCGTTTCGAGTCGTTCCGTTCGGCGGCCGCGTATCTCGAGCGGGCGGCTAACAGCCTCGATGCGGAGCATCGTCTCGACGGGCTGTTCACGCTGGGCATTGCCCGTTATGCGATCGGCGACGTGGCCGGCGCTCAGCAGCCGCTGCAAGAGGTCTTACGCGACTTCCTGACCGAAGCGGCGCCAAATCCGCCGCCCGCATTCTTCCAGGCGGCCGCCGCTCTCCAGGACGGCTACCTCGACGTGCACACGCCTTCGTCTCTGATGTCCGCCATCAAGGTGAATGAGGCAGTGCTCGGCAAGAAGAACCTCGATCCCGCGGAACGCGACCGCACGCTGCTTCGCCGCGCGCAGGCGTTCGTCGCGCTGCACGACGGGGAGCAGGCTCGTGCCGCGATGAGCCAGGTTTCCAACGAGGCGTCGGGCCGGCAGGGCGCAATCCTGATCCGCGCGCAGGTCAATCTCGCCGAACGCCGGTTCAAAGAGGCCCGGATCGATCTCGAGTCGCTCGCCAACGAATCGGGACTCGACAGCCTGTATCCGCGGCAGGCGCTTTACTTACTCGGCGTTTCGTATGAGGCCGACCACGATTACGAAAACGCGCTACGCAAATACGGAGACGTCGTGCGCCGCTATCCAGATCGGCCAGAAGGCCTGGCCGGCAACGTCCGTCGTGCCGAGCTCCTTCGCAAGGCCCAGCGTTGGGAAGAGGCGCTCGACGCGTACGTAAAAGCCTTGGACCAGGTGCGCCCGAGCGGCTTCACGAACCGGTGGCTGCAACTCGACGAATTCCGCCGCTTTGTGCTGGCCGCGTTCGAGGACTTCAAGCGGACGCGGGCCTACGAGTTTGCGATCGAGCTGGCGCGTCATATGCGGCCTGTGTTCCCGCCTCAGGAGGTTCACGAGGCCCTGGAGCGCTTCGCGACCGCAACCGAGCTTTGGGCCGCTCAGCTCGACGCCGACCTCGCCCAACGCCCGTTCGTGTTGCGGCAACAGCGCCTTGAGGAGCTGTTGGAACGTTGGAGGACCAGCGGCAAAGCCTACGCCGACCTGGCCGAGGCGCTCCACGAATCTCCCAAGTATGCCGACCTGCTCTGGATCAGCTGCGAACACTACCGCAAAGGGCACGATTTTAAGAACGCCCTTGTCGAGCTGACCCGCTATATCAATACGCAGCCCAAGCAGAGACTTCCGCTGGCGTACGTTCGACGCGGCGAGGTGCTGATGGATCTCGGGCGCTTCGACGAGGCCCTGGATCATTTCGAGCGCGTGCTCGTCGAATTTCCGACAGACATCGCCGCGTTTGCCGCCATGTATCTCGTCGGGGCCTGCGAAGTGGAACGCAATAGCCCCGAAAAGGCCATCGCAGCCTGGGAACGCGTCCTGCACGAGCCGCATCTGGATCCCTCGGCCAACGAGTGGCAGGCGTCACTCTTTGCCCTCGGGCGACTCCAATTCGACATCGCCATGACCATGCGCGCCGAACCTCCCGCCGAGGGGGCCGCTGGTGCCGAACCGGTGCAAGAGCTGCGGCCTCGTCCGCCCGCGGCATACGAGCGGCTGGACGACGCCATCAACCGCCTCGAGGAGTTCGTCGCCCGTTATCCAAACCGTCCCGAGGCCACCGAGGCGCGATTTCTGCTGGCCAAAGCGCTGCGAAGCCGTTCGGTGCTGCCACGGCAGAAACTCAAGAAAGCCGAGACCGACAACGCGCGCAAAGAACTGCAGGCGGAGATTCAACGGCAGTTGAACGAGGCCCAGGACCAGCTCGAGATCCTGATCGAATCGCTGCAATCGAAAGAAACCGCCGGCCTGCTGGACCTGCTGGATCAGCGGATGCTGCGCGATGCCTATTTCGAGCGCGCCCACAACCTCTACGCGATGGACAAGTTGGAAAAAGCCATCGAAGCCTACACGAGCGCCACTAACCGCTACGTCGAAGATCCCAACGTGGTGCTCGCCTACATGCAGATGGCCAACTGCTACGACCGGCTCGGCAAGCCGATCGACGCCCGTGGCGTCGCCATTCAGGCGATTCTGATCCACAAGAATTTGCCGGAAAAGGTGTTCACGCCCGACAAGACTCTGATGAACCGTGACGAATGGCGGACCTGGCTTGACTGGGCCGGCGCCCTCCGCAGCGCCCCCAAGCAAGAGACGACTCCTTCACCCACCCCCAACACGACCTCGACTGCGCCGACGCTGCGTTCTGATTCAGCAGGCGAAGTCGCCCAGATCGCCTCCCGTTAAATCGCGAGACTTCCATGCCTCTCTCGACGCTCGAAGAGATCCGCGACGTCCTCCAACACCGCCGCAAGCACTGCCGCGACTTGTTGGAACTATCGTTGCGGCAGCATCAATTCATCGACGCCAGCGACTACGCGCAGCTGATGTCGACGCTGGCCCAAAAGCAGCGGATTCTCGGCCGGCTCGACGAAGTGAAACGCCGCTATCCAGAACTGAGTCGACAATGGTCGGCCTTGCGCGGCTCGGGCTTGCCCGCCCTTCGCACCGACTGCGAATCGCTGATCGCGGAGACGGAAGCGATTCTCGCCAAACTGCTCGAATCCGAAAAATGCGGAACCGACCGCCTGAGCGAACGCCGCGAAGCGACTCGTCGCCAGCTCGAAGCGGTCACGCAAGGAGTCCGCGTCAACCAGCTCTATGCCGACACAAGTCCCACGCTCAACCATCGGTTCTTGAACACGAACGGCTGATTTCGCCCTTTCTCATCTCACTCTTTCCTTCAGTCACCTTCCTCGATTCGCGCCTCGCTCCCATCTCGTCCAACTCTTCTCCATCACGCCTGCCCACTTCCACCTTTCGTTTCCTCTCACAAACTCGACGGATTGAAGCTATGACTGCAATCGCTCCTCAGCGATCGTCTTGTGCGTCCGCCAGGCTGCTGCTGTGTTGCAGCGAGCCGGCGACTTTGATCGAGAAACTCGGGGCCGCCGATGACGCCGCGCTGGAAATCGACGTCGCCCCGGATCGCCCCACGGCGCTCAAACGGCTGGCCGAACGGTCTTTCGAGATTTGCCTCGTCGATGTGACTTGGGACGACCCCGCCGTCGCCGAGCTGTGCGCAAGCATTCAAAACCGCAGCGCCGCGACGCAGGTCGTGCGGCTGACGGAAACCCGGCAGCAAAGCGCGCTCGACGGATCATGGAACATTGATCTGGTGCCCATCGACACTCCGGCCCCTCTTTTCGGCAAACTGCTGGCGGCTGCCGCCCAAAAAGCCCGGCTGCAAGCCGAGAATCGCTCGCTCAAGCGGCAGCTTCAGTCGCGCGTGTTGAATGAGATTGCCGGCCAGTCGGAAACGTCCGTGGCACTGCGTGACGCCGTCCGCCAGGCAGCCGACTCCGACTGCCACGTGCTGATCCAGGGAGAGGCGGGTGCGGGGACGCAGCAGGTTGCGAGGCTGGTGCATTTGGCCAGCCGGCGGGCGACGCGCCCCTTCATCGTGCTCGACTGTCGCGTGCACTCGGCCGAAAGCCTCGAACGCGAGCTTCTCGGTGAGGAAGCAGCCGAAGTCTACGACCCGAGCGAAAGCGGCTCGCCGGGGCGCTTGGCGACGTGCGCGGGGGGCAGCCTGCTCCTCAAAAACGTCGAACTCCTGCCGGTGGCCATCCAGAAAAAGCTCTCCGGCATCCTGTCACGTCAATCGTATACCTGTCAGGCGACCGGCAAGCAGCGGCCGGTCGATGTACGGGTGATGGGTGCCACGCATGCCGATCTCGCCGTTCTCGTTCAGCAAGGGAGATTCTCCGCCACGCTCTACGAACTGCTGAGCGGCTGCACGCTGCACGTGCCCGCCCTGCGCCAACGGGCGGCCGACATCGGCATCCTCGCCGAGAACATGCTCAATCACCTGGCGGTCGTCGAAGGGAAGCCTGTCAAGCGGTTAAGCGTCGAGGCGCTCAACGTGCTGCGAGCCCACGACTGGCCCGGCAACCTGCGCGAACTAGAAAACGTCATCGAACGCGCTTGCTCGCTCGACGAGGGAGCTTTGCTGACAGCCGAAATGCTCCAGCCCTGGATCGCCCGTCCGTTTGCCGATGAGCAAGAGTCCTCCGCACTTTCGCTGAGGGAGATGGAACGCAAGTTGATCGAAACCACTTTCGCACGGTGTCAGGGCAATCGCGAACACACGGCCCGTCTGCTCAAGATCGGCATCCGCACGCTCTCGGGAAAGTTACGCGAATACGGTTATCCGCCTCGGGGCGGGCCGGGCTCGAATCGAAGACTGACTCGTGCAGCTTGATTGCCCGCTCGCGCACCGCTCGGCGTGCGACGTACTTTTGTGGAGAGGTTTATGCCTTCGATCGTCGATGGGACAACGATCCCGCTCTTGGAAAAGGTGGCGGCTTTCGGCGAGCGCCGTAACCTGGTGCTCGCCACAAACGTCGCGAATATCGACACGCCGAACTACCACCGCCGCGACTTGCCGGTGGAGGATTTTGAAAGGGCGCTGCGCGAAGCGATCCACGGCGGCGCGGCTCGGACCGACCAGGCGTCAGCGGGTCCGTCGGGGCTTCCGCCCGAGCTGCTTCAACCGCGGGAACTGGGATCGCCCAGCCTGACGTTTCAAGACAACAGCGATCGGAGCATCGAGCGCGAAATGATGGAAATGACCAAAAACCTCTCGATGCAGAGCTTCGCCATCACGCTTTTGACCAGCCAGATGGGAATGCTGCAGGCTGCCATCCGGGAGCAGGCTTAATTCAACCAATTTAAGGGCCGACCAATATGTTCAGTCCGATTGACGTGAGCACGAGCGCGCTGATCGCCGAGCGGCAGCGGATGAACACCATCGCCGACAATATCGCCAACGTCAACACGACGCGCAATGCCGAAGGCAAGGCGTCTCCTTTTCAACGGCGCTTTGTGACGTTTGCTTCGGCCTCAATCGAAGGCGCGCCTGCCGGCACCGACGGCGTCAAGTACGAGATCCACGTCGACGCGACGACTCCGCCCCGCCGTTCCTATCAGCCGGGACACCCCGACGCGGACAAGGAGGGTTATGTCTCCTATCCGAACATCGATTTCCTGACGGAATTCGTCAACGCCATGGATGCCAGCCGCGCCTACCAGGCGAACCTGGTCGCCATCGACATGACCAAGCAGATCGACAATTTGAGCATGAAGATTCTCGCGTAGTAACAAAGCGAAAGCGTGAGGACCTCCGGCGGTCGGCCGGAGTCGCAAGCGGGAGACACGAATGACGAGCCCAATCACCCCATTCAACACGGCCCTGTCGACGAATTCGCTGCTGGGTAACTTGCCGGGGACTACGGGGCCCACCGGACAGACACCGATGTTCGCAGACCTGCTTCTGCAGCAAATGGGGCAGGTGAATGCGATGGAGCAGTCGGCCCAGTCGGCGGTCGAGCGGAGTCTGTCGGGCGGCGACATCACGCAGGTCGAAGTGTTCACGGAAATGAAAAAGGCGGACCTGGCTCTGCGGATGATGATCCAAGTCCACAACAAGATTCTCGACGCCTACAACGAAATCAAACAGATGCAGATGTGAGTTTGGTCCAAAGTCCAAGGTCCAAAGTCCAAGGTCAAATTCAAAGTCAAAATCGAAGGTGCGGTTCTTGATTTGGACTTTGGACCTGAGGCCTTGGACCCTGCGGGAATGAGGGATGCGTCGAACGCTTGAGCAATTTCTGGCTGTCTTCAATTCGCTGGCTCCCAGCCAGCGGATGACATTCGCCGCGATCGCGCTGTTGATCCCGGCGGGGTTTCTGTTCTTCGCCTGGAACGGATCCTCCTCGACGATGGTGCCGCTGTCCTACGGGAAGGTCTTTTCCAACGACGAGCTGCACAATGCCGAGCAGGCGCTCAAGGAGGCGGGCCTCTCCAAGTTCCGCACCGAGGGGCGACAGATCCTCGCGCCGGCGGGCGAGGTCGAAAAGTACAACGCGGTCCTCCTGCAGTCGGGTAGTCTGCCGACCCACTGGGCCGAAGAGCTGGAGAAAAAGCTCGAAAGCACCAATCCTTTTCTTACTTCGTCGGAGAGCCTCAAGCAGACGCGCGAGGCGCTGTTGACCAAGCACCTGGTGCAGATGATTTTGGGCAGCCC